>NZ_CAXQQP010000012.1:0-188302 GCF_964226795.1 Mesoflavibacter sp. | reverse complement strand
TAGTAGTCAAAAGTCAGAGTTATTTTTTTAGTCGATTCAGCTTTTATTTTTTCCCAATCTTCTTTTTGAAGTCTTAATTCTCCAGGATGATATCCGACAAGATTTCTGCTTTTCGTTCCGTCCTCATTTTCGAAATTCAGATATGCACCAGCGATTTCTCCAACAACTAATCTTTCGTTTACTTCAATTACCATATTCAGATTTTGTCCAAATCCGTTTATTGTAATTAAAACAAGTAGTGCAAAAATCAGTTTAAATTTCATTCAGAGTTCGGTTTTTTAGCTTGCTTACAACACTTATATATACGCAATAATACTAAATATAAAATAAATATTCAATCAATAAGCTGTTTTATTTGTCAACGGTTTAATATTCAATAATTAAAAGAATTTTACTAGTTGCGTAATTTGTATATTTTTTGAAAAATAATTTACTGCTTTTGAATATTGTATATATAAATTACGCAATATTTGAATTTAGATAAATATTCTATTTATATACGAGAAGACAATCATAAAAATGTAATTTGGATTTAGTTTATTAACTGAAAATTATTAAAAGTTAATTTAAAAAAAATGTTAATGTTTTAAGTAAATTAGATACCTTTTAATTTTTAATTCTTTTTTAAACATTAGCTATGAATATTAAAGCATATACATTCGAAAAATCAAGTTGTGTTTATAGATCTATCACATATCCAATCAATCTTTCTAATTCAATAGTATTTTAATTAATTCCATATAGACATATACAGTAGAGTTGTTTTTTATTTTTTATAATAATATTACTATTTTTACTCCATATTAAGTATAACTGACGGACATACTTCTGTACACGATTTTACTAAAAAAGACATAAAAGAAGGTGTTTTTGAGTTTAAAATACAACTCATAACCCGAAGGTCACAGGTTCGAGTCCTGTTCCCGCTACTAAGTCTTTAGACTAATAAAATCAACGGTTTGTGTCCTCACAAACCGTTTTTTTATGCTTAATTTTCAGCAGTTAATTGAAAGTGAATACAGAAGTGCATACGAAAGTGCATACGATTTGACTATGAAACAACAATATTCTGAACCAAAAATTTACTTAGGAAACAACGACCTATCAAAACGATGGTATGTGTATTTTTCTTACAGAAATCCTGAAACAGGAAAGCTAACTAGACAAACGCCAATATATGGTGATGCAAACACCTATAAAACGAAAGAAGAACGTTTAGCAGTTCTAACTATTTACAGGCGTGTTTTATTAAAACTTTTAAAGCAAGGTTACAGTCCATATGAAGATAATACAGAACTGCATACAAGACTGAATACACCAACCAAAAATGAACCAAAACCGCAACCAGAAAAACCAAATAGGTTAACTACAGTAGATAAAAATAGTGATGTTGGTTCTAATACTGTAAATACTGGTGTTTTGGAAGAAGGTAAGTCTGTTGAAAAGGATAATACACAACCAAATTTAACCAAAGTTAACCAAGACGTAACCAAAACTGCTTCGGGTACAGCAACCGAAGGAAACCAGATAAAAGAGGCGCCTAATTCAAGACCAAAAAATGAAGTTGAAGATAATAAAGGCAATACTTTGATTGATGATGCATTTAACCTTGACGATCGGATAAAACAAAAGTCGTTAAGAGTAACTAGTTATAGAACATATTCAAGTCACATAAAACGATTTAAAGACTGGTTACGTAAAGAACAAAAGCATTTAAAGTATATTGAACAGGTAGATAAATCTGTTGTGATTAAATATTTAAACAAGGTGCTTTTAAACTCTTCAGCTAGAAATAGAAATAATTATAAAGCAAGTATTAGTAGTTTTTATTCAACGTTAGTAGATAATGATGTTTTAAAGACTAACGAGATAGTTTCGATAAAAAAGCTTAAAACTAATTCGGTAAGAAATAAAACCTACACAGAAGAGCAGCAAAAAGAAATTTTTGATTATTTAGAAGAAGCTGATCCAACATTACTTTTATTTATAAAATTTGTGTCGTATAATTTTTTAAGACCAATTGAAGTGTGCCGATTAAAAATTGGAGATATTAATTTAAAGAATAAAACAATTTCTTTTAAAGCAAAAAATAAGCCTTTAAAAACAAAAATTATTCCATCGATACTTATTGATGAATTACCAGATTTAAGTCAATTTAATGAGGATGAGTTTCTTTTTAATTATAAAAAATTAGGCGGTTATTGGAATGCATCAGAGGATACTAAAAGAGGGAAATATAGCCTTCGTTTTAAAACAGTGGTAAAAGATAAGTTTAATTTAGGTAAAGAATATGGTTTATATAGTTTTAGACATACATTTATTACTAAATTATATAGAGCATTAAAAGAAAATTCATCACCGCATGAAGCAAAAAGTCAGCTAATGCAAATTACAGGTCATACCTCTATGACTGCGTTGGAATCTTATCTTCGTGATATTGATGTTGAATTACCTAATGATTATTCAGATTTATTAAAGAGCTAATGGAACAGGATTTAAGTAAAATATATCATAAATTAAACTTAGGTTTAATATGTTGTTCAATAGGATATGTGCCTCAACGTTTTGTCAATTTTATAAATAAAGAAGGTGATACTTTTTTTCAGAATTTGGTTAATAAAATCATTATTATTGACAAAAAGGGTTATGACAAAGAACCTACAGTAACCGAGATTTTTATGCTTATGGGTAAATTATCTTTGTTAAGTCAAAATATATTTGATTTAAATATTTTAAAACAACAGCATAACAAAGATAATTTTAAGTACATATTAGAAAAATATACAGATTCTCTTAATGCGGTAATTTATATAGCTGAGTATTATTTTAATAATATTGATATAGATATACCAGAAGCTAATACTTCGATTAAAGCTTCCTTTAAAAATCAATATCATTATTTAATTAAACATAAAGAGGAATTTGATTCTAAATTTAGTCCCTACAATTTTCCGCCAATAAATATAAATTCTTGGTTAAACCAAAAAAGATTAAATGACTTAAAGGATACTTTTCCTAACTCTAAAATTCCAGAATTAAAAGTTGAAGACTTTAAAACAAAACAGCAACCTTTAATTAATGATAAAAAAGAAGAAGTTAAAAAGTCAAAATCACAATTAAAGAAAGAAAAATTACAAGCCATCAAAGAAAAAGCTAATCAAGAAGCTGAAAGTTATATACTAAAACGTGTTTTTAATTTGGATGTATAATTGCAGTTGATTTATTGTTGATTCTTGTTGATTCGCTGTTGAATCTTGTTGATTTATCGTTGATCCTATGTTGATTCTTGTTGAATTAATGTTGGTTTTCAAAAGTGGATTTGTTTTTATGCTATTTTGGTTTAGTAAGAATTATAGAAAAACAGATTTGAATTTTCTTTCAACTTTTGAAGATTTTCTTTAGTTTTATGGCAACCAAAATTTCTTTTAAGGAAAAAATCAAAGCGCTATTTAATTATCATGAAAATTCTTGCAAATCAACTTGTCTTCCTTTTTATTCGAAAGGGAATACTTAACTAATTAAAATATTACATATTAAATATTCATAATTATTACGGATACCCGTAATGTGTATTTATGTATTGTCATTATGTTTGATAATCACTATTAATCAACAAAAACTTAACCGATGAAAAAAATTATAATACTATTTATTTTAACCTTTCAATTTATACCAAACAATGTAAAAGCTCAAAACGATGGTGCTGTAGCTGCAACTGCAATAGGTGGTTTATTAGCTATAGGAGCAGGTGTTGCTGCTGTAGAACAAATGAAAGAGCAAGCAGAATTAACAGCAACACAATGGATATTAACTAACCAACCAAACATGAATAGTTTTTCACTTAAAACTTTAGATTTTGATGGTAAAAAATTAAAAGATATGTCTGCGGTATCTGTGATTTCTTTTAAAATTCAAGAGTTTACACCAGCAGATAAACCTGAGTTAAATGGAAAGAAACAAGTGCTACTTGGATTTACAAGTAAAGGATGGATTAATGAATATGGGATAAATTTTGATAAAGTTTCTTGGTTTTTAATCGACGCAAAAGAGTGGATGAATATGATGGTGTCATATGTAAAAGTTGCATCAGATGAAAAGGACGAATCTAAACTTGAATCAACTTTAAAAGACGGTAGAGTAGTAAACAAAGGTGTGAAAGTAAAGAGTAAACTTGTTATACCTTTTTACAAATTAGAAGGAGATATGTATGTGGTTACAGATTACTCTTCAGATATGAAGTTGCTATACAATGAAAGGTCTCTTGGTATTTTTCTTAAATCGACCAACGATCTAGTACAAATGGGAAGAGGAGATCTAATAAGAATACATACTTTCTTTTTTGGAGAATAATGAGCTGTTAATTGAATTCAAAAACTTTTTATGTTAAATAAATTATATTCATTATAATGAACTTCGATTTTTAATTTGTTTTAAGTTTTTAACTAGATTTGTTATTATGGTGAAACCAATATCAGAATCTGATACTAGAGCTAATTTTATAGATCCTAAACTTGCAAAAAGTCAATGGGAGGCTATGCACATAGTTCGAGAGTATTACTTTACAGATGGAAGAAAGCTTTTAGGAAATAATCGTGGTAAACGTTTGTTTTTAGATTATCTTCTTAAGTTTAACAATACCAATTTAGCTATTATTGAAGCTAAGAAGCTTGGAGATCATCCAACCAAAGGATTACAACAAGCATTGGATTATGCTGACAAATTGAAAATAAACTTTGTTTACGCTACTAATGGTAAACAAATTTATGAGTTTGACAAAAGAACAGGTAAGGGAGATTACATTAACGAATTTCCAACACCTCAAGAACTTTATAATAAAGTTTACGGTAAACAAAATGCGTTAAAGCAAAAACTACAAAACATTCCTTTTTTATTGACAGGTAATTTCGGACCAAGATATTACCAAGAAATTGCGGTTAATAAAGTAATGGAAAGTATTGCTGATGGAAAGGATCGTATTTTGCTAACCTTGGCAACAGGTACAGGTAAAACATTTATATCTTTTCAGATTGTACATAAGCTTTTACAAGCCAAGTGGAATTTAGATGGTAATGACAGACGACCAAGAGTCTTATTCTTAGCTGATAGAAACGTATTAGCAGATCAAGCGATTAACACCTTTAATCCATACGAAAAAGATGTCATTAAAATTGATGGTGAAGAAGTACGAAAAAGAAATGGAGTAGTACCAACAAATGCATATATCTTCTTCGCTATTTATCAAGCCATTGCCGAACGTGAAGATATTGGCGGTTATTATAAAGAGTACCCAAGCGACTTCTTTGATTTAATCGTTATTGACGAGTGCCATCGTGGTAGTGCTAATGAAGAAGGCTCTTGGAGAGCAATTCTAGATCATTTTAAACCTGCCGTTCATTTAGGATTAACAGCTACGCCAAAGCGAGAAGATAATATTGATACCTACAAATACTTTGGGAAACCTGTGTATGAGTATTCTCTTAAAGATGGTATTCAAGATGGATTTTTAACACCTTATAAAGTAAAGCGTGTAACAACAAATATTGACGAGTATATCCATACAAATGACAGTGAAATTGTTCAAGGCGAAGTTACTAAAGACCGTTATGAGCTTAAGGATTTTAACAAAAGCATTACAGTAAAACAACGTATAGAATTGGTAGCAAAAACCATTTTGCAGCATATTAGTAAAATGGATAAAACCATTGTGTTCTGTGCCAATCAAGATCATGCTTTAGATTTAAGAGATTTTATAAATAAACACAAAGAAGTTTCTGATGTTAACTACTGTGTGAGAGTAACCAGTGACGAAGGCAAACACGGTAGAGAATTGTTAGAGGCGTTTCAAGATAATGATAAGGATATACCTGTAATATTAACCTCGTCCAAAATGCTAACTACAGGTGTAGATGCGCGTAATGTCCGCAATATTGTGCTAACGGCGCCAATAGGATCAATGGTAGAGTTTAAACAAATTATTGGTCGTGGTACACGTGTGTTTGATGGCAAAGACTTTTTTACCATCATTGACTTTGTAGGTGCCACCAATTTGTTTTATGATGCAGAATGGGATGGAGAACCTGAAGCACCAGAAGGCGAAGGATCTAATGGTGACCCAACACCCAAACCACCACGTAAACCTAAAGTTAAGGAGCCTGGAGAACCTTATGAACATAAAGAAAAATTAATCATTGAATTGTCAAATGGTAGACAATTAAAGGTAACTGATGTCGATACACGATATATCGACGAAAACGGAAAACCATTAACTGCTCGTGAGTTTTTAGAAAAACTAATCGGTGAACTACCTGCTATTTACAAAGACGAAGCACATTTACGACAAATTTGGTCTAACCCAGATACGCGAACTGATCTTTTAAAACAATTGGGTCAGCTAGGTTTTGATAATGAGCAATTAAATGACTTACGTAATATGATTGCTTCACCAGATTGCGATATTTTTGATGTGTTATCTCATATCTCATTCAATTCTAATTTAATGACACGCAAACAACGTGTTAAGTTTGTAAAGGACGAACCCGAGTTTTTTGAAGTGTATAAAAATCTTGAGGCTAGAGAGTTTTTGGAGTTTATTCTTAAACATTATGAAGAGTATGGCATTGAGGAGTTGCAACGTGATAAGCTCGGTGATTTAGTTAAACTAAAATTAGGTACACCCAAAGATGCTAAAACGGCTTTTGGTGATATGAAAACACTACTTTCAGCATACTACAAACTACAAGAAAACATTTATAGAGCTATTTAATATGCAAATTGATTTTAAAAGTAAATTATGTGATGAAGACCAATCATTAGATTTAAGCAATGGTTTAATAACATTTATAGGGCAAAATGGCTGTGGGAAATCATCCATTTTAGAAGCTATATTTCAAAAGTATATTGAAGATGATAATTTAAAAGTGATATGTTTTTCTTCAGGTCAAAATGAACTTTTTTCTTCTTTGTTTAATAATCACAAAAAGATTAATAGACGTTATTTAAATGAACAAGAAGAATCACCAATTAATTCATTTTATTTTGATTCTTCTTGGGTGCGAATGTTAGTTTTTTGGTCCACAATTTTTAAACCAAATGGTTTAGTTAGAAAATATCTAAAAGAAAAGAGCTATATAGATACAGACGATTTGAACGATGATATATCATCAACTCTTTATTTTAGATTTAGAATTAGAAAATATTATGTAGACAAAATTAAAAGAGAAATAGAAAAAGAGGAGGAAACAGATCAGAATGAAGAGGGTTATGAATTTGATGAGAACCAATTGAGAAAAACATCATTTCACGAAACTATAGAAAGAATAATCTCTGTTTTTAATATTGATTTTGACTTTTTAAACAATGATAACCTTTTTAAACGTTGGTTGAGTTTTGATTCTAAAAAAGCTTATGATGTTTTTACACATAAAGATATTAATAGGATTTTTACGTTTTGGGCTCTAGCTACAAATGGATGGACAGCTAACACTGAGCTATGGGAATGCGCGTTGAAGTTTAAAGATAATTTAGAATTTAGTGCTCTAAGCGATGGAGAATATCAACTGCTTTCAATATATGCTATATTAGATCTATTTGATTCGGATAATACGATTTTCTTATTTGACGAAATAGACTCTCACCTTTACTATGAAAATATTGAAAAACTTTGGAATGTATTAAAATCAGCTTCCGGTAAAATTATTACAACAACTCATATATCAGATTCAATTCTTCAAAATGAAATCGAAAGTATAAAGTTAATTGAAAACGGAGTTATTGAATCAGACTTAACTATAAAGGAATTATCTAAACGGTTATCAAATATCGTTGGAAAAGATAGTTATGAAATTAATGTTGCTTCCCGTATTAGAAAAATTGTATTAATAGATGATCATGTGGATTGGTTAATCTTTAAAAAACTAGCTACAAAAAAAATAGGTGAGGAGGTTTTACCAATTTTTGATGGGATAGTTCCAATTAAAAGGTCTTCAAGTTTTAAAACAGCAGATGAAAAATTTGGAAAAGGAAAGTTATTGTTTGTAGAAGATTTTAAAAATAATACACCTAATAACTTAATAACAGAAGATGTTTTCTTGATTTGCGATAGAGATGATTTACCGCTTAATCAAATTCAAGAAGACTTAACAGTTAATATTCATAGAGATTTTAAAGATTTAAGAAGTTTCAATACAAATGGAAGGATAACCAAATCTCATTTATTAAGCTGGAGGAGGAGGGAAATTGAAAATTATTTATTGTGTCCTACAATGTTAGAGCATTTTGACAAATTAGAAGAATTAAGAAATCAAATTCCTTTATTGAATCTAGCAGCAAATAATAATTTGGACGAATCGGCTGACATAAGAGATTTTGATAGTAAATCTATTTTACACCCACTTTATAAAGAAGGAGGTTTTGATGAAAATAAATTAGATACCATGATAGAACAAATACCAGCTTCTGAAATTTCTAATGATATAGAATTAATGTACAATTACCTTAGAAATAATATTTAATGAGCATACAAAACAACATAGATAGAATTACAGACATTTTACGTCGTGACGATGGTATTAGCGGTGCTATGCACTATACCGAGCAAATCTCGTGGATTCTGTTTCTTAAATTTTTAAACGACTACGAAGATAATAAAGCAGACGAAAGTTTTTTAGAAGGTACCGATTATAATTATGTACTGCGTAAAGACCTACGTTGGCACCAATGGGCTTGCCCAAAAGACGATAACGGAAATAGAGATGTTAAAAGAGCTAATTCTGGTGATGACTTAATAGAATTTGTAAATAACACACTTTTCCCATATTTAAAAGCGTTTAAAGCCACAACTAACGATCCAAAATCCTTAACCTATAAAATAGGGGCTATTTTTGAGTATTTAGATAACCGTATAGCAAGTGGTCATACACTACGCGAGGTGTTAGATATTATAGATGCGCTAGACTTCCAAAGTAGTGATGAGTTGTTTGAACTCTCTCAAGTCTACGAAAACCTACTAAAAAGCATGGGTAGCGATGGTGGTAACTCTGGCGAGTTTTACACGCCGCGTGCCGTTATCAAAGCCATGGTAGAAACTACCAATATTAAGGTAGGCGATACCATTTATGATGGTGCTGTAGGTTCTGGTGGATTTTTGGTAGAAGCGTTTGAGTATTTAACCGCTAATGGTAAAAAAGAACAACTCTCAGCTACCGATTGGGAAACCCTACAAAACAATACCTTTTTTGGGCAAGAAAAAACCAGCTTGGGTTACGTAATGGGTATGATGAATATGATTCTTCATGGTATAGAAAGCCCAAACGTGTTTAAAGGCAATACACTTACCCAAAACATACGCGACTTTCAAGAAAAAGACAGACACGATGTCATATTAGCCAATCCACCATTTGGAGGTAAAGAAAAGGCACAAATACAGCAAAACTTTCCAGTAGTGAGTAATGCGACCGAAATTTTGTTTTTACAGCATTTTATGAAAATGCTAAAGCTAGAAGGTCGTGCTGCTATTGTAGTGCCAGAAGGTGTCTTGTTTCAAACCAATAATGCCTTTACCAAAGTCAAACAAACCTTATTAGAAAACTACAACGTGCATACCATTGTAAGTTTACCAAGCGGTGTGTTTTTACCTTACAGTGGAGTAAAAACCAATATTTTGTATTTTGACCGTAAAGGAGCCACCAATAACATTTGGTATTATGAGGTCAATCCGCCATACAAACTTACCAAAAACAAACCCATAGCTTACGAGCATTTAGCCGAGTTTGTAGACCTATTCCACAACCCAGAAAAACGCAACCATACCAATGCTAAAGTTCCTGTCACCTCGAGCGCAGTCGAGAGGTCACAAAACGACTGGACCATAAACATCGCAGACATTAAAGACTACGATCTAAGCGCCAAAAACCCACACAAAGTGGTAGAAGTGGTACACCAAAGCCCAAAAGAACTATTAAGTAGCATTAAACAAAACGATGCCGAAATAGCTGATTTGTTAAACCAAATAGAACGTTTGATCGATGGGTAAGTGGAAGGAAGTTAGTCTTAATGATATCTTGGAGATTCAAAGAGGAGGATCACCAAGACCCATTAGCAAATATATAACTGAAAGTGAAGATGGAATTAATTGGATTAAAATTGGAGATGTAAAAGAAGACGAAAAATATATTACTGAAACCAAACAAAAAATTACTAGAGATGGAATTTCAAAATCGCGTGTAGTTACTGATGGAGATTTTATATTATCAAATTCTATGAGTTTTGGTCGTCCTTATATTGTTAAAACTACTGGTTGTGTACATGATGGTTGGTTAATTTTAAGAATTAAGGATGAAAAACAAATAACTAAAGATTTTTTATACACGGTTTTAGGTTCAAATTATGTTTATCAGCAGTTTTCTCAATTAGCTTCAGGCACTACAGTCAAAAATCTAAACAGTAGTTTAGTTAAGAAAGTTAAAATTAAGTATCCACCATTACCCGAACAACAACGCATCGTAGCCAAGTTAGATGGTTTGTTTGCCAAGATAGATCAGGCAATTAGTTTATTAGAAGCCAACCTACAACATACCCAAGCCTTAATGGGTAGCGTGTTGGATGAGGAGTTTGGGAGGTTGGAAGCTTCAAGTAAAATAGTTGCAATATCTAAAATAGCAGATGTAAAAGGCGGTAAACGTTTGCCTAAAGGAAAGAAATTATTAGAAGAAAAAACAAAATACCCTTATATAAGAGTTTCAGATTTCACAGATCATGGGACTATTGATTTGGAAGGATTAAAGTTTATTTCAAAAGAAATTCATGAGCAGATATCTAGATATACAATTACGTCAGACGATTTATATATAAGTATAGCAGGTACAATAGGTAAAACAGGGATTATTCCAGAAGAATTAAATGGTGCAAATCTGACTGAAAATGCTGCAAAATTAGTTTATAAAGACAAATCAACAATAGATAATTTATTTGTCTATTTCTATACTTTAAGTGATAAATTTAAAGCTTATGTTGAAAATTCAACAAAACAAGTAGCACAGCCAAAATTAGCATTAACACGCTTAAAAGAGATAAAGATTGCATTACCTTCTATAGAGAAACAAAAAGAGGTAGTACAAAAATTTAAGAGTGCTCAATTTCAAATTAATAAACTAGAAGAAACCCAAACCCAAAAACTCAATCATTTAAAAGCCTTAAAAAGTAGTTTGTTAGATCAGGCGTTTAAGGGAGAGTTGTAAAAAAAATATGATATATTAGAATAATAATAAAATGGGCCAGAAGGTCGGAATGATTACGTTTTACTCAGTTTTACTTTCTAAGATATAAGTTAGATTGGAAGGATGATACTAATATCCAAATAATCACCAAGAAAAGTGATGAATGAGGATATAGTTGATAACAGTGTCAGAACTGTTAGTTTCCTGAAGTTGTATCTACGGGTTAATCTGTTTAGCATTTTAATAATGTTTAAGCTATTAGTTACAAAGATAATAATTTCTATACCTGAAAAGAGTAGTGTTGCGTCAACTCGTAAGAGGGAAACCTTCGAAAAGCATGTACATTTCAAACCTGCTACTATTAGTATCTGGCCCTATTTTTAATTATGGAAACAGAAGATTGGTTTAAAATAAAAAAGTACCCACATATTGGAGTTCCTTTATCTTTAAAGGATTATAAATGGGTTAAGAAATACGTGGAAAACAAAACGTGTGTTAAAGAGCATAGTTTTTTACCTTTAATTCATAAATGTATTGTAAAACGTAAGTACAGAGCAAATACAGTAAACCTTGTTAGAAACAAAAAAACAGGAGAGAGAAAGCGTTTTATAGATAAACCTAAAGTTAGAAATATTTATTATGCTTCACACTTAGATTCTATAGTTTTTTCATTTTATAATAAAATTATTTATGAGGCATATGAAAATCTAATTGAAACTAAAAACTTTAATAAATCTATTGTCGCTTATCGCAAAATACCAATCACTAAAGGTTCTGATAAAAATAAATGTAATATAGATTTTGCTAAAAGTACTTTTGAATTTATAAAGAAGAATGAAGAAAAAAAGTTAACTGCAATTGTTGCAGACGTTACGGCTTTCTTTGATAATTTAGATCACAAAGTTTTAAAAAAACAATGGTGTAAAGTTTTAAATTTAAATACGCTGCCAGAAGATCATTATAATGTTTTTAAAGCATTAACCAAATTACGTTATGTTGAAAGTGATCAACTTTTTAACAGTTACAAGGGGTCAATGTTAGTTGAGAGAGGAGTGCCAAACTCTTCTAAAGAAAAGGAAATAAAGAGAGTAGAAATAGAATCTAATAAATATTTCAAAGAGAAAAATGCAGTAGCATATTGTACTAAAGAAGAATTTATACAAAACAATCTCAACCTTATCATTTCTGGGAAAAATAAAAAGGGAATACCTCAAGGCAGTCCTATTAGTGCAACTCTAGCAAATGTTTATATGTTGAGTTTTGATCAGGAAGTATATGACAAAGTTGAGACTATTGGTGGTTATTATCAGAGATATAGTGATGACCTAATAATAGTCTGTGAACAAAAGTATGAGGACGAAATAATAAAATACATAAGAGATAAAGTTCAAAACTTAGCAAAATTAGAAATACATCCATCTAAAACTACAGTTTATAGATTTGAGGAAATTGATGGAGTTTTTAAAGGATTTGAAATAGATGAAAAATATAAGGAACATAATTATAACAAGAGTCTTGAATATTTAGGTTTTATTTTTGATGGACAACGTGTTTTAATTAAGAACTCGGGTTTTTCTAAGTTTTATAGATCTATGAAACGATCATTTAAAAAATCAGCCTCTATGGCGCTTCATAGTAAAAACCCAGATGAAAGTATTTTTAAATCAAGGTTATACAAAAGATTTACCCATAGAGGAGCAGAACGAAAATTGATACATCACCCTTCTAAAATAGATCCAACTATTTATGAAAAGACAAAAAAATATTATTGGGGCAATTATTTAAGTTATATATACAAAGCAAATGACAGTATGAGAACTTTAAATGATGGTAGAGATATTATTAAAAGACAAAGTAGAAAGTTTTGGAATAGATTTTATAAGTTAATGAGATTCCATGAAAGTAGATTAATAAAACAAAAATAATATGCATTTTCATCAAAAAATACACCAGTTCTTATTAGAGTATAGAGATACACATGATAAAAATTTTAACTTTTTAGTTAGACAACGCACTAGTGTAACAGATAAAAACTTTCCTGGTGGTAAATTTGCACACGGTTTGGTTTTTCAAGGCAATAATGATTATTGCTTTGTAGCATTATCAGATAAAAGTGGCGGAGCCAACGCAACTAAAAGTATAGGTATTGTAATTAGACCTACAAAAAGCGATACATATACAGCAATGTTAGAAATTGTTTTTCCTGGAGAACAAGATCAAAAGTTAATCACTTTTTATAAAGAGTTGGCTTCAAAATTTGATGGCATAAAATGGGATAATAAAGAAGAGCGCGCATGGTTGCATATTGGAGAGTTTACTATAGAAGATCCAACACTACTCTACAATTGGTTAGATAAAAATTATCCTACTATTAGAGAAACTGCGTTACAATCTGGGATTGATAAATTAATACCAGATAATAAGCGTTTTTATAACCTACAAAATAACTTAAAAAATAAATTAAAAGAGGCATTAGAAAAAAAGAGTATTCAAACAAGAAACGCAGACATACTTAGTGTAAAAGAAAAGTTTTCTAATTGGTTAAAAACTAATGAAACTAGTAACAAAGTTGCTTCTTATTTAAGAGCTATAGATATTTTAAATGAACTTTTAGGTGCAGGTAATGTTTATGCAGAAAAAAACATTGCCAAACTAACACTTTTTTATCAAGACTTAATTGAGCATCAAAAAGATGAAAAAGGTATATACTACTATGAAGCAGCACCATCTTATGGGTTTAATGGATTTTATTCTGCTTCTATTAAAGCTTATATAGAATTTTTAAAGACAGAGCACGGAATTAATCCTAAAAAAGATAACTTAAACAACAACTATTCAGCTCCTATAAACCAAATCTTCTATGGCCCTCCAGGTACAGGAAAGACTTTTTTTTTAAAGGATCAATTATTTGATAAATATATACTTAGAGAACAAGATATATCTAGAGATAAATATTTTGAAGAGGTTGTGTCAAGTATTACATGGTGGCAAGCAATTGCTTTAGCTCTGTTTGAAGAAGGTAAATCTAAAGTGAGTGATATTTTAGAGAATAGATGGGTAGCAACCAAAGCAAACTTGAGTGTTTCTAAAAATGTAAGAGCAACTTTGTGGGGTACTCTACAAATGCATACAATTGAAGATTCAACTAGTGTAAATTATAAACAAAGACAGGCGCCACTTATTTTTAATAAATCTGAAGATAAGTTTTGGGTGTTAATTGATTCAGAGGTTAAAGAGCTTGCTCCAGAAATACTTGAAATTAAAGATGAGGTTGATAATTTTATAGTAAATACAGTAAAGTCTATTAAACATTACGACTTTGTTACATTTCATCAATCCTTTTCTTATGAAGATTTTATAGAAGGTATTAAACCTGTTTTTCCTGAAAATGAAGAAGAATCATCAGATTTAGGATATGCAGTTGAAGATGGTGTATTTAAGCGTTTATGCTTACGTGCGAAAAATGATCCAAATAATAGATATGCTATTTTCATAGATGAAATAAACAGAGGTAATGTTTCTGCAATATTTGGAGAGTTAATTACTCTTATTGAAATTGATAAGCGTAAAGGAGAAATTAATGAAATGAGTGTGAAATTACCATATTCAAAAGAAGAGTTTTCAGTGCCATCAAATCTTGATATTTATGGTACAATGAATACGGCAGATCGTTCTGTGGAAGCCTTAGATACAGCATTGCGTCGTAGATTTGAATTTAAAGAAATGATGCCAAATTATGATGTCATAGCAGACTTCTCTATTCAAGGTTTTTCTTTATCTAAAGTTTTAAAAACAATTAACCAGAGAATAGAATTATTAATTGATAGAGACCATACAATAGGACATTCATATTTTTATAATGTAAAAACGCTTGATGAATTAGTAATGGCTTTTAATAATAAGATAGTACCATTATTACAAGAGTATTTCTATGGCGATTATGGAAAAATAGGCTTGGTATTAGGTAAAGGATTTGTTGAAACAATTAAGAATGACAAAATAACCTTTGCAGATTTTAGTTATGAAAATTCAGAAGATTTTAAAATGCCTAGTTATAATTTAAAGACCATTAATCCTGAAAATATAATTGAAGCTTTAGATCAACTATTGAATAATCCTGTTGAAGAAAATTAAACAAATATCAGTATTTGAACATCAACGTTTGTTGGTTGGTACAAATGGTTTTAAACAGGTGCATCTTGATGCCTTATTGAAACTTAATGAGTATCATGATGGTAAATATTTTGAGCCTATAGCTAAGGGATTAAAATTTAACCAATATGTTGGTATAATTCAAGTTGATGGTTTAGTTATTCAAATTAACCCAAAAGCAGATAAAGCAGATCAAGATAGTAGATGGAGTGGAGTATTACTTAATATGTTAAAGGCTTGCGGTAAATTGAAAGCTAATTCTACTGGTGCAGCAAACGTAAATAGAAAACACTTAAACCTGTTAGAAGTTTATTTTGAATTGTATTTACAAGAATTAGATAGTTTACTTAGAAAAGGACTAGTGAAAAAATACCGAAAACAAACCAAGAATGTATCTAGTTTGAAGGGTAAATTAGAATTTGCAGGTCATCTTCAAAAAAATATAATTCATAAAGAACGATTTTATACCACGCATCAAGTATATGATGAGAATCACTTATTACACCATGTGCTATTTAAAGCGTTATCAATAGTAAGTCATTTTACAAAAGGAACTAGATTGTACGATCATGTAAAAAGGGTTCAATTAAATTTTCCTAGTAACTTAAGTTTAAACATTACAAAAAGTCAATTAGAAAATTTAAAACTAAATAGAAAAACAAAAGACTATACTTATGCAGTTGAGTTAGCTAGATTAATCATTCTTAATTTTTCACCAGATATTTCAAGTGGTAAAGAAAAAATGTTGTCTTTACTTTTTGATATGAATGATTTATGGGAAACATATATATTGAGACAGCTTAAAAAAATAAGCACTCAGCATGATTTTGAGGTTACAGGGCAAGAGTCTAAACCTTTTTGGGGTAATAACTACTTAAGACCAGATATAGTCCTAAGAAAAAATGGTAAAGTTTATATCATTGATACAAAATGGAAACTACCAAAAAGTAATTCTGCTTCTGTAGGAGATTTAAGACAGATGTACACTTATTGTCGTTTTTGGGATGCAGAAAAAGCTGTATTATTGTATCCTGGATCCAAATCGCATAACTATCAAAGTTATATTACAGATGATTACTCAAAAGTAAGTGATAACACAATAAGTATTAATCATCAATGTAAAAAAGGAATGGTTAATGTTTTTAGTGACAACGAAACAAAATTAAACGATAATTTAGGTCTTGATATTCTAAAAATATTAGAAGTCTATTAAGTGTAATAGCTAAGTAAATCAATAATTTAAAACATAATAATTTCAAAAAAACCAATAATTTAAAAATGAAACAATTACTAATTAACCTACAAATTAAGAATATAATTCTATGTTTATTTCTTGCGCTTTTAGTATCGTGTAATAGCTCAACAAATAGCTTAACATTAATACCAGAAGATACTAACGTAATAACAGTTGTTGATGTATATTCTCTATATAAAAAAGGAAATCTTAAGGATATTGAAGAATTAGAGTTTTTTAAAGTGTTTCAAAGAGAAGTTAGAAACGAAGATAAAAAAGTAGCTCGATTTATTGAAGATATTAAAGAAGATCCAGCGTTATCAGGCTTAGATTTAGCAAAAGATATGTTTATGTTTTATATAGATGATGCTTCAGATGAAAAATACTTTTGTTTAGCTTTAGATGTTAAAGATGAAGAAAAATTTACCGAGTTTATAGAAGATATACTAGATAAAGGTGGTGTTAGTTTTGATTTAGAAAAAGAAAAACTATACAAATATATAATAGTAAAAGGCGAAGTAGTATTTGCATGGGATGATAAAAAAATGATTATGTTAGGTGCTCAAAATAGATCAAGTAGAGAAAACTTAGATATTGCAATAGAGTCTTTATTTGAAATAAAAGAAAATAGACAAATTACTTCAAACAAAGAGTTTATGTCCTTTTATAATGATAAAAAAGATGTAAACTTTTGGATGTCAACTAATGTGTTTAAATCACAATATGAGTTTAAAAAAATTGAAAGAGAGCTTGGTTTCGATATAGAAGACAACATCATTACAGCTCAAGTAGATTTTCAGGATGATAAGATTAATTTGTTAACTAAAGTTTTACCTAATGATGATTTAAAAAAGTATGTAGAAAAAGACGATATGTTTTCTAATAGTTTTAATAAAACAATTATAAACTACTTACCAGAGAAAAGTTATGCAAACGCAAGTTTAGCTATAAATCCTGAAGCATATTACAATATGATCAGTGAAGAGATGGATACCGATAAAATGGAAAGAGAATTTGAGAAAAAAATGGGATTTGAGCTAAAAGAGCTTTTTTCAAGTTTAAAAGGATCTATGGTTGTTGACCTTTCTGGTTTTGAAGAATATGAGTATGAAGACTTTTATTACGGTAAAAAAACAAAAACAGTACCAGTAATGTCTTTAGTTTTTGATCTCAACTCAGATAAGTATTTGAAAAAAATTATTGACGAAATTCCTGAACGTAAAATAGAAGCAAGAAACGACTATTATGAAATAGAAATTGATGGCGATTCATCATTATTTATAGCTTTTAATGATGAGGTTTGCTTACTTACTAATGATAAAAAAAGTATAAAAGCATTTAAAGATGGAGGTGTATCTTCTAAAGTTGTAAATAATTCAGACAAAAGAGCTAACTTATCAGATGGAGGTTATTATGCGTATTTTAATATGAATTATGATGATTACCCAAAAGAAGTAAAGAAGATGTTTAAGGATATGCAAAACGATCAAGAAGAAAAGGTTTTTGATATTTGGACAAAGTTTGCAAAAGGTATGGAAGTAAAAATGATTGACAGATATACTTTAGAGTTTAATTTAGAAACTCAAAATAAACAAAAAAATAGTCTTCAAGTACTTTTAGAATCTATTGATGAAAGCTTTGAGCAATATTCATCATATTAAAAATGGCGCAAATAAAATTAAATAATATAAAACCAAAATACATGTCAGAAGTAGAAATTTCTACTTCTGACATTTATTTAAAAGAAAATATTGTTTTTGAACAAGGTAAAAACTATCTAATTAAGGCTAACTCAGGTCATGGTAAATCTTCTGTGTTAAACTTTATTTATAAAAGCAATATTAATTATACAGGAGAAATTACTTATCCTTTTAGTGATAATTCAATTACTAACATTAGACAGAACAAAATTAGTTATGTGTTTCAGGACCTAAAACTGTTTCCAAGCCTGACTGTTTTAGAAAATATTCAGTTAAAAAACATAATAACAAACTATAAAACAGAAGAGCAAATATTAGGGTTAATTCAAAAACTACAATTATCTCATAAAACACATAGTTTAGTTGAAACTCTATCTCTTGGTCAGCAGCAACGTGTAGCAATTATAAGAGCGTTATGCCAACCGTTTGAATATATGTTATTAGATGAACCTTTTAGTCATTTAGATAACACAAATATTAAAATAATCACTGAATTATTATTAGACGAGTTACACCAAAGAAAAGCAGGAATGATTATAACTGCTTTAGAAGATCTTACCATGGTTAAATTTGATAAAATAATACATTTATAATATGCTTGTTAAACTTCAAAAGAAAACCATAGTAAAAACTCAGTTACTGGGTTATATAATTACACTTAGCGTTGGAGTTTTTATAGTATTAACATCAATACAACTGTATTTTGATTTAAAACCTTTGATGGCTAATCAAACAGATGTTTTTAATGATAAAACCGCAGTTATTAGCAAAGAGGTTTCTTTGTTTAAAAGTGTTGATAAAGAAAGATTATATTTTTCCGATGAAGAAATTAGCGAATTGCAAGCCCAACCGTTTGTAAAAGACATATCAACATTTAATAATGCAGATTTTAAGATAAAAGCGTTCTCAAATCAATCAGAAAATGTCCCATTATTTCAAACCGATTTATTTTTTGAGAGTATTCCAGATAATTATATTGATGTAAAGTCAGAAGATTGGGTATGGAACGAAAGTGATGAAGTAGTTCCAATAATAATACCTGAAGATTATTTAAAGCTTTATAATTTTGGTTTTGCAGAAAGTCAAGGTTTACCTGTTTTATCAAAAAATACAATATCTCAAATCACCTTTAATTTAGAAGTTTCTGGAGCATTTCAAAGAGAAGTTTTTAAAAGTAGAATCGTTGGGTTTTCTAATAAAATAAATTCAATTTTAGTTCCAGATAGTTTTTTAAAATACGCAAATTTAAAATTTGGAAGATCAAACGTTTCAAGAATAAGTAGATTACTAGTGACTTTTGTAAATCCAACAGATCAAAGGATTTTAGAGTATTTTAATCAAAATAATTACTCAATAAATAAAGACAAATTAGAGTTTAGTAAACTTTCATTTTTCTTTAATTCAGCACTTTTCTTCGTTATAGTTGTAGCTATAATTATTGTGTTACTTTCAATTGGATTTATAATCCTTAGCTTTAATTTAATAATTCAAAAAAATAAGGCAATGATTTTAAATTTGGGCGCAATAGGATATACTTATAAGTCTGTTTCAAAGTTTTACCAACTGATTATTACTATTTCAACATTGATCTCAATAGTGTTAGCTGTTTTTTTTAGTTTACGTTGTAGAGTATTTTATTCCGAAAAATTAGATACCTTATTTGATTTACCTAAGCTACCGAGTTACATAGTATTATTAGGTTTCGTTTTTTTAATAGTATTATCTATACTATATAATATAGTTGTAAGAAATAAGATAAGACGAATTTTATTGCCAAAAGATAATTTTAAGTAGACTTAAATTGATAAATAAAGCCGGTTTATTAGTATTGAATAAATCGGCTTTATTATAATGCTTTTTTAGTCTTGTAATTTAAATTTACCAGGCGCAAAACCAAACGTTTTCATAAGTCTTGTCCAAGTATTTATTTGAGATATTGCTAATGTAAGTTGAGCAATTTCAGCTTTAGTAAAATGCTTTAATAAAGGGTTAAAAACACTATCAGATATAGGTTGTCTTTCTAATCTGGTGAGTACATCAGTAAACTTTAAAACAGCACATTCTTTTTCACTAAAGTAATTGGTTTCTTCCCATACGCAAAGTGACGAAAGTCTTAAATCGGTTTCATTATGTTTTTTTAGAATTTTGTGATGCATGTCTACACAATATGCACAACCATTTTTTTGAGCGACTCTCAATCTCAATAGTTCTAATAAATGTAAATCTAATTTTGAATTATCTAAATAATTTTCAATTGCCATCAGATTTTTGAAAATCTCTTGAGGTACATCTGTATAACTTATTCGTTCCATAAATATTTAAATTTTTTATTATGGTGTAAAGTTATTTTGAAGCTACATCAAACTACTTAAGGTATCTTAAGAAATAAATTTATGTTTTTCTAAGTTCGCTAAGATATTCAGGTGTTATTTCTAGATAAGATGCAATCATGTATTGTGGAACACGTTGTGAAAACTCTGGTAGGTTATTAATAAAGTTGAGGTAACGGTCTTTACTTTTTAGCTGTAGAAAGACTTCGTATCTACGTTGTATAGCAACTAGCATATTTTCTGTGATAATCCTAAAATAACGCTCTAGCTTTGGATGTTTAATGTATAGATCTTCCAAAGTGTTTTTATTAATTTTAAGAGCTTTAGTTGGTTCGATAGTTTCTATAGAAGTTAAAGATGGCGTTTCATTTACAAAACTTTCAACATTAGTAATCCACCAGTTTTCAATAGCAAATTGATTAATTTTTTCATTGCCTTTATGATCTAAGTGATAAGAACGAACTAAGCCTTCAACTATAAAAAACTTGTGATTACAAACATTACCTTCTTTTAATAAAATCTCTTTCTTATCGAATTCTGCTAAAGTAAAATGTGATAAAATATCATCAATTTCTATTTCGGTAAAATCAATGTATTTATTAAAATGATTTTTTATGGAATAAATTTTTTTCAATCTGATTTTTTAAAATTGCAAATAAACAATTATACCTTTTATTAGATCATAATGAGGTAGAGCGCCTTGCGCATTAGGTTGTAAGTTTTTTACTAGATGATAACGACCTCCTAATTTTTGTACAAGTAAATCTATGTCACCTTTAGTTGCTGGTTTGTTTTTTTCGTTAGTAAATAGTTTTACAAGTCCTCCTGCAACCATTGATCCAACAGCAGCATTACCAACACCAGCTAATGTCATTTTATCATTTTGTTCTGTAACAGGTTTTGTATTATTTGTTGCAGGTAAATTATTTTTATTACCTTTTCTTAATTGATATGCAGAAGACCTGCAAGAGTTACTACAGTATTTTTGTACACGACGTCGTTTAGGTACAAAGTCTTGTTTACAATAGTTACATGTATAGTATTTTGGTTCTAGCATAGGCATTTAGCGTAAATTAAACGTTGGATTTACGCTAAAATAAACGATTTTTAATTTTGTTATTGTTTAAACTTAAGATTTTTTAATAATACTTTTTCAAAATTTTCATCATTGTTAGTAGATTTTTTTGTTGATCATATAAAAATGATTTATCCATTTGGGGATGACTTATAATAGTTTCTCCAATTCTTACACCTTTAAAAATTATAGAATCTTTCTCAATGGTAAGTGGGATACTTCACAATGCATAATCGTATTCTGCTACTGGAAAAGGAGATTTATTTGATGAATAACTATTAAAAATTTCAGAGTATTTGTTATAACCTTCAACATCTTGTTTCAACAGCTTTTTATCCCATTTACTCAAGTAAAGGTGTTGAATATCTTTAGTCTTTAATGTTTTTATGTTCCATTTATTCTCATTTGTGATTGAAACATTAGATTTTGTGTTTTTATGTCCTTACATGAATTAAATAGAAATCCCGAAATGAAAATTACAACTAATTTTTTTGTGATATTAAATTACGTTTTAGACAATTAGTAGACAAGTGTTTTAACGGTTGATTTAGTTAGTATATTCAAATTAAAATCTGTGAGGATTTTCAGAAGTAAGAGAGAATCTGTAATTACTTATAGTCATCGTTACAAGTAGTGTCTATTATACGTTATACAATTCATCTTTTTCAGAGTCATAAACTGATATAATCCCTGTGATGTATAAGAACTTAAAAAATATCTCATGACTTTTCGCTGCTTTGATAATTGATTTTTGAAACACTTTTCGTGCTTTTATTGCCGAATATTTCAGTATTAGCAATGGAACAAGCATAATTAAAAGGTCGTAATTCTTCATGGTTATTCCGTAAATACCAATTCCAATTATTATTAGCCAAAATAAAGGTTTAATAGGTGTTTTAATTGGGCCGCTTGCTAATGCAGATAGAGGAAGTAATAAAAGAAAAAAATACAACCAATAATTAGATAAAATTAAAGGGATTACAAGCATAACGATTAGACATGATAATAAAATCCAACTGCTTAAAAGTCTGAATAAATTTCTTTTTTTATTATCGACTAAAGATAATATATCTACATCATAATCTTTTTGTTCATACAATCTATGCCAAATCTCTTTTGATTTTATTATTTCTTGATAACTATTAAAGTCATTTAAATTATTTAGCTCACTTACTTTTGTGTCAGAAAGAGTTTTTAATTCTTCGTTGCTATGATTTTGTAAAAAAGTATTTAAGATAAATAATTGAGTAAAATCTTTTTCAAATTTATTTTTCATTCAGTTATGTATTATTTATTGTAACGTTAAGTGTATGGTGTAGTAAGGGATTGCGGGCTTCAAACCTATCAAGTTACCACCTGAAATTAATGCGGGTGATACCGCTCGAAAACCTCCGAAACCCTTATGCACTATACACATTGTAGTGCTTTTGTGCTTTATTTTTCTTCGTCTGTGCGTTGGAGTGAAAGCTCTTTGAAACCGCAGGAACGATGATTGTAACTTGCTAGAACTGAGCATTGGATTATACATATGGGTTTTTTAGTCGTTTCAACTCGTTCTGATATTCCTTTTTGAAATGTTCTATTTGTCTAGGCATTGAGCCCTTAGAAAAGTTCTCTCTATGTTTTGCGTCAACGTTTGAATGGCACACAATGCAGTAGCATTTTAAATTAGCTAGACTATTATTAGTCTTGTCTCCATCTACATGGTGTGTATGCCACCAACGTTTATGAAGATTACTTTTTGGTCTTACGGAACATTTTTCACAAGTATAATTCTGTCTGGTTCGAAAGTCTTTGCTAATTTTTTCTTTGCCACGGACATAGCCAAAAATATCTACTTCAATTTTGTCTGCTTCTATTTCAGTTTTATCAAGAGAGTCGAAAAAGTCCTGAGTATCTTCGATATCATCAAAGTAGTCCGATTGGCAATAAGAGCATACGTCAAGTTTGGTATCATTATATTTTGTCCTTGTTTGTTTGTCAACCAAGTTGTTTACATCTGAATTTGACCATTCGTATCGTTGTTTGAATCGACCACTACTAATGAACTCTTGAATAGTTCTGCACTTTCGTAAATGAAATTTCGGGAATTTTACGGGGCCGCCATTGTATGTTATATAGGCTTCTTGAATAAACATGTAGCCACGATATTTTTTTCCTTCATACTCTAGATAAATTCCATCATCTTCGAATGATATTGAACCTGATTTATAGGCTTCTTCAAAATCAATACCTTTGATAATCTGAAACCCACTGCCACCTTGAATTTGCGGGAAGCCAAGTTGGTCAAGCTTTTTATCAAGTTTTTCAAATGAGTATAGCATCACTTTCCAATTTCTTTAAGTACTCGTTCAACAAGATTCTCACTAGTAGTAATGATTCTAAATTCTACTCTCCTAGAAAACTCATTGTCAATAGGTTTTCCACTTATAGCTGTCAATTCTTTACTTGAATCAAGAGTTTTTCCATATGATAGGCCGTTCGCAGTTAACCAAAACTGTAATTGTTGTTCTGTAGAATCTGAAAGCTGCTCATAATAGGGCATTCTCCTGAAATACTTTAGAACTTCCGCGGAACGTAATTGAGACAGCTTAACATTTCCAATGTATGGGTCGGAATCATATTGAGGAGCAGGAACAGCATCGGTGTGACCTTCAATTCTTATTTCTGCAATTTTATCGGTGTACTTATTCTGTAAAAGGATTTCAAAATATCGAGGAAGAAATTTGTTTAAGATACTCGCAAAGTTTGGTCTTATTTCAGATTTGCCTGATTGAAAAAGTACGTCTGGATTTGTAAATTTTATTGAAAGGTCTTTATCAAGTTCAACTTCCCAATCCTTGAAGTCGTCTTTAAATTCCTTTTCAAGCTCGGCATACAATTGTTCTTTTGTTGCTTTAAATTCTTCAAATATGATATCTCGTTCTTGTTGCTTTTTTTGAACTTCGACTATGTAAGAAATGGCAATGAACATGAATATGACCATAAGACCTGTCATGATATCACTAAAGGATATCCAATTGCTTTCATTGCTATTTGATTTTCCTAATGCCATAATTAGTTGTATTTATCAATGATTCTCTGAATTAAAGTATCTAAGTTTTGAAAAGTGTCATTTAGTCTTTCATAAAACTCTTCATTGATATTTTCTACATCACTTGATAAACGCTTACTTGCTTTTTCAATAACTGATACTCCTTCATTGAGTTGTTTCTTGGTATTTTCCCAAAACACTTCATTAATATCTTTGATTCTATCAATTTCTTCAAGCCTAGTAAGAAGTTTAGCTACGCTATCTGTGAAATTCATTTGATTACGAACCCAATCATTCAGTTTGTTTGTTGTCTCATCGAAAGCATCTGTATTTTCTTTGAGTGTGTTAATTGCAGAAGTTAGTTGACTAACGATTTCTTGATACTTAGTATCGTCAATCATAACCTTTTGAAGTTCTTCAATCAATTTGGTCAAATGGCTATTATCATTGGTGAGCTTGCTTGTATTTTCGGTTATTTCCTTAATTGACACTGAGGCAATCTGGAAGTCTTCTGAAACCTTTGTAAATTGATTGGTCAATTGAGTTATCATTTCTTTATTTTCCTGTTGCCAATCGTTCATGCGTTGAACGCTATTGTTGAGTTCTTGGAAGTTTTCTTGAACAAGCTTTTCAATAAGAGCAGACATTTGGGCATTAAATTCTTCTGTCGCTCTTTTCATTACTTCAACTAAAGTTTCTGTGTTGTTTTTAGCCAATAATTCAGAGAACTCATCAAATTTCTTGGAAATGAGTTCATTGTTTTTGTTCATGGATTCTACAATCCAATCAACATTCTTTTTGGTGTCTTTGGCGATTTCAGTTTGCTCCGCTCGAAGTTTTTGAATTTGAGTGAGTAAACTAGTCTCTTCGTCACCGCCTAAAGCTTGTTGAACCTTATTTAAGGCTTCATTCTGTTTCTCATTCGTACTCTGTAAATCTGAAAACTGATTTCTCAATTTCACTAGTTGAGTTGAGACACTGTCATCAGTTTCTCCATTCAGTGATTTATTGAGAGTTTGAAGGTTAGTATTAGTCTCTTTTCTTAATTCTGAAAGAGTCTCGTTTATTTCTTGTAATGCTGCTAATTCATCGGTTGGTTTAGGTGGAAGTTTCTGTTCTACTGACCTTAATACTATTTGTGTGATTTTACCAAAAACTAATGAAAGCGAGATTCCCCAAATTGAAGTTGTAAAGGCAGTTTTTAGTCCTTCAAGAAGAGTTGGAATACTTTCAGTTATGTTCTCTACATCAAAGTGTCTAAGACCGAAGTAGATCCCGACAAATGTTCCTAGAACGCCAATTGTGGTGAAGACATTTGGTATTGTGTCATAGACGTATGGAATAATTCTATTGACTCCTTTAGTCCAAACTCTAATAGTGTAATAAATCGAGAATAGTGTCCAACTCGCCAAGAGTCCGTATATGACCATTGTGTATGTTTCCATATGTCCTTTTTAGTCTTTTATTTTTTTGTCGATCGTTGAAAAAAGCAATGTGTGCGTAGCACTCTTTGCTTGTGCGTTCGGCTTTTTTCGCATGAAGCACAACAAGTATTATCAATCGTATAATTTCTAATATCTAATAATTAAAATTAGATATCATTTAATTTCAAAAATAATAGAAGTAATAGTTTTTATTTTACGGTAATCCGTAATTGGGTTATTGTTAATAGCTGAGGTAAATATATAAAAAACAACTTTTAATTATAAGATAAAAGCTACAAAATAAACCAAGTAATCAATATAACTAGGTACAATATGAATTTTAACTCCTAGAAAAACCAAAACAAAAAAAGCGGATCATCGATCCGCTTTTTAAAAAATTTAGAATTAAAATATTACTCTTTAATAAGTTTTAAAGTTTTGCTTTTTCCTTTAGATTCTATTTGAATTAAATAAATACCAGCTGGTTGATTTAATTCAAACTTAAAAGTAGAGTTGTTAATATTATCTTTTTTATAAACAACTTGACCTAAAGTATTGATGACTTTAATTTTTGTGTCTTTAGCGTTACCTAATTTTAAATTTACTGTTCCTTTGGTTGGGTTTGGATATAAAGAAAAATTAGCTTGAATACTGTTTTTTTCTATACTCAAAGCATCTGGCATAGAAAAATCTAACTCGTCCACCATTAAAAGAGAAATCGAGCTAGAGTTACCACCAGTAAATCTAATTTCATCAATTGTTCCCCAATCACTATTAAAAGTTAATACGCCACCATTAGCAGCTGGGTTTGCATCTTTTGTATAGCTAACAGAACCATTTGTGTCACTTACAGTAAAATCTATATTATCTGTAGCAACAACAGCTCCATCTCTATATCCTGTAATAGTTGCAGTAAAGGCGTAACCATTTGCAGGGTTTTTAGCAGACATGTCTGCTTCCATAGATTCTATTTTAAATTCAGATCCATCTGCACTTCCTATTCTATAATCAAAAGCACCAATGTTTGGGCCATTAACAGTGCCAGAATTATCGATGTTAAATAACATTCCTAGATCTGAAGGTATTGGAGTAATTATAAAATCAGATGGTTCAGATAAAGACGCCATTTGACTTATTGAAGTTGGAGAAATTTGCTGAAATCTAATTCCGTTGGTAGTGTAATCAAGTCCTCTTAAAGAAGGTGCTAATCCGTCAAAATTTTCATCATTTACTTGTGCTAAAAGTGATGTAGAAGAAATTAGCGCTAAAGCTAAAAGTTTAGCAATTTTGTTTGGGTAGTTTTTTTTCATAAGTAGTTTTTAAGTAGGTTAATAGTGATGTTTAAAACTGGGGTAAATATAGATAAATTAAAGCTGTAGTTTTTAATATTTCGATGTATGGTAAAAAAGAAAAATAAAAATCCAGATTTTTTTGTTTCAAAAACATTTCAAATCATAACAAAAAAAGACATTAAAAATATTTTTTGTGGTTAACTAAACGTAACCAAGGTTAACCAAAACTTAACCAAAAACTCAATTTTGGTTAAATTTATAAATAGCTGATATTTAGTTGTTTGTGTTTTCATGCAGTTCTCTAAAATTTTAACCAAACCTAACCAAGGTTAACCAAAAAAAGTGTAGATTTGTGTATAAATTTATTGTATAACAGAGGTGCCAAACCGGCAACAAAAAGTGCATACGTTTTTGCATACGGTTTTTTATACGGTACGCTGGGAAGCCTTGTAAATAGGGGTGTTAGAGATTTTTTGTTTAAACTCATAACCTGAGGTTTTTTAATGATAATTACTTTCAATTTTATTTGCAATATTTAGTTCTAAATTATTAGCTTTCTTTATAAAAAAATCGAATACTTTAAAGTCAAATTTACCTTATAGATAGCTTTTTTAATGTTGCTAATAAAAAAGTTACTTTTGCAGTATGATTGATAATTTTGAAAACGAATTTTTTGGTATTGGTATCCTTAACGGAAAAACACCAGAAAACCTTGGTGTATTATGGCGATCTGCCCAAAATTTAGGAGCAAGTTTTATTTTTACAATAGGTAATCGTTACGCCAAACAAGCTTGCGATACGCATAATGCTGTAAAATCTATGCCTTATTTTCATTATGAAAATTTTGAAGAGTTTTATAAAAACTTACCTAAAGGGGCAAGATTAGTTGGTGTAGAATTAACTGAAGAAGCAGAATCTTTAGAGACCTTCCATCACCCAAGACGCTGTGTTTATTTGTTAGGAGCAGAAGATCACGGATTATCAAACGCAGCAATAGAAAAAAGCCATTTTTTAGTTAAATTTAAGTCGCAATTAAGCTTAAATGTATCGGTTGCAGGAAGTATTGTGATGTATGATAGAGGAATAAACAAACCAAGGTCGTAACTTTGCACTTTAAAACAATAATTACACATGAGTCATAAAGCAGGTTTTGTAAATATAATTGGTAATCCTAATGTAGGTAAATCTACATTAATGAATGCTTTTGTAGGAGAAAAACTATCCATTATCACCTCTAAAGCACAAACAACAAGACACCGTATTTTAGGAATTGTAAATGGTGAAAATTTTCAAGTAGTATTAAGTGATACACCAGGAATTATAAAACCAGCTTACGAGCTGCAATCTTCTATGATGGATTTTGTGAAATCTGCTTTTGAAGATGCAGACGTTTTAGTGTACATGGTAGAAATAGGCGAGAAGGAATTAAAAGATGAAGCCTTTTTTAAAAAAATAACCAATTCTAAAATTCCTGTGCTATTATTAATAAATAAAATTGATACATCAAATCAAGACCAGTTAGAAGCACAAGTTAAGCTTTGGTCAGAAAAAGTACCAAATGCTTTAATTTATCCAATTTCTGCATTAGAAGGTTTTAACGTAAAAGAAGTTTTTGAGAAAATTATCGAGTTGCTTCCAGAAAGTCCAGCATTTTATCCAAAAGATCAATTAACCGATAAGCCAGAACGTTTTTTTGTAAATGAAAACATTCGTGAAAAAATTCTTCTAAACTATAAAAAAGAAATTCCTTACGCAGTAGAAGTTGATACAGAAGAGTTTTTTGAAGAAGAAAACATAATCCGTATGCGATCTGTAATTATGGTAGAGCGCGAAACTCAAAAAGGAATTATTATTGGTCATAAAGGTAGCGCCTTAAAAAAAGTAGGTGTAGAAGCAAGAAAAGACTTAGAGAAATTTTTTGGCAAGCAAGTACATTTAGAACTTTATGTAAAAGTGAACAAAAATTGGAGAAGTGATCAAAGACAACTTAAACGTTTTGGGTATAATCAAAAGTAGATTATTCATCTAAAACATCACTCATAAATGTGTAAAGTTGTGTCATTTCATCTTGATTAGCGTTTTTACTAAAACTACCAGCAAAGTACAGTACAAACCACAAAATAATCATTAAAAGCATACCCCAAATTTGTAGGTAGTAATCGGTTTTTAAAGCATAATTAGAATATGCCCATATGGCAAATGCAATAAAAAAACCAGCAACTGCAAAATGAAAAAACATAAACATAGTCCAAACCGTTGGATTGGGTCCAAAAAGACCATAAAGCAAGCTTTTATGTTCATTAGTTTCGTTAATCTCTAAATGTAATTGTGGCGTCCAAAACCGTTGTTTAGCTTTTGGAAATTTTATAAAAACATGATCATCAACTCTAGAGACTACAAACTCTTTTTGAGATGTTTTTTTAGCTTCAAAAGCATTTAAAACAGAAATATTGTCTTTATTTAATTCAATTTTAAATCGTGGTCTTAAAATGACTTCGTTTAAATTTTCGTTCATAATTAATTCATAATAAACTAAAATACTGTTTTTTATTGAATAGTAAATAGTTTAAACACTACCTTTGCACTCGCTTGCAGGATATGTAATGCAGATTAAAACATAAAGATATGAGTAATATTGTTGCTATAGTAGGAAGACCAAACGTAGGAAAATCCACTTTTTTTAATAGATTAATTCAACGTCGCGAAGCGATTGTAGACGCAGTAAGTGGTGTAACTAGAGATAGACACTACGGTAAAACAGACTGGAATGGTCGTGAGTTTTCATTAATCGATACAGGCGGATATGTAGTTGGTAGCGATGATATTTTTGAAGCTGAAATCGATAAGCAGGTAGAACTGGCTATTGATGAAGCAGATGCTATTATTTTTATGGTAGATGTAGAATCTGGTGTAACAGGAATGGATGAAGATGTTGCACAATTACTTCGTAAGGTTAAAAAACCAGTGTTTTTAGTTGTTAATAAAGTTGATAACGGAAAACGTGCCGAAGATGCTGTAGAGTTTTATAGCTTAGGACTTGGCGATTATTATACAATTGCCAGTATAAATGGTAGTGGTACAGGTGATTTATTAGATGCTTTAGTCGAAGCGTTACCAGAACCTAAAGAAGACGAAAGAGAAGAAATCTTACCAAGATTTGCAGTTGTTGGTCGTCCAAACGCAGGTAAATCTTCTTTTATAAATGCTTTAATCGGTGAAGATAGATATATCGTTACCAATATTGCAGGAACAACTAGAGATGCAATTGATACAAAATATAATCGTTTTGGTTTCGAATTTAACCTAGTTGATACTGCAGGAATACGTAAAAAATCTAAAGTAAAAGAAGATTTAGAATTTTACTCTGTAATGCGAAGTGTAAGAGCTATAGAACATTCAGACGTGTGTTTATTAGTGGTAGATGCAAATAGAGGATTTGACGGACAAGTTCAAAATATTTTTTGGTTAGCAGAGCGAAATAGAAAAGGAATTGTAATCCTTGTCAATAAATGGGATTTAGTAGAAAAAGACCATAAGTCAACCGTTCAATTTGAAAAATATATAAAAGAACAAATTGCACCTTTTACAGACGTACCAATTGTATTTATTTCTGCATTAACGAAGCAACGTATATATAAAGCTATAGAAACTGCTGTAGAAGTCTATAATAACCGTGCAAAACGTATAAAAACTAGCGAGCTTAACGAAACGTTACTTCCAATTATAGAAAGTTATCCGCCACCAGCTTACAAAGGTAAATTTGTAAAGATTAAATACATTATGCAATTGCCAACGCCACAGCCACAATTTGCATTTTTCTGTAATTTACCACAATATGTACGTGATCCTTACAAAAGATACTTAGAAAATAAACTAAGAGAAATTTACGATTTTAAAGGTGTACCAGTAAGTGTATACATGCGAAAAAAATAATTTATTTAAATTTTAAGTTTATTTTAAGAGCTTAAATACTACAACAAGTATATTTTCGTTTTTTTAGAGTTAGCATTCCTAACAAGACATGCTATTATCAATCAAAAACAACCAAATGCGTAAATTACTTTTTGCAGTAACTATTTTATGTAGTTTACTTTCGTTTAGTCAATCTAAAGACTTTAAAATTTCAGGAAAAATTGTAGCCGAAGAAGATAATACACCTTTAGAAGCAGCAACTGTTTATTTAGAAAGAGAAAAAGACAGTAGTCTTGTTTCCTATACTATTTCAGATAAAGAAGGAAGTTTTCAATTAGAAGATAAAACATCAGATCAAAATTTAAACCTTCTAGTTTCTTATGTTGGTTATCAATCTTACAAACAAAAGGTAGCTATAAACAAAAATAATATAGAGTTAGGTGAAATTAAACTAAAAGTTAGCAGTAACGCATTAGAAGAAGTTTTAATTAAAACATCAGCTCCAGTAACCATTAAAAAAGATACTTTAGAGTTTAATGTAAAGTCTTTTAAAACCAAAAAAGACGCAACAGTAGAAGATTTACTAAAACAATTACCAGGTGTAGAAGTAGATGAAGAAGGAAAAATTACCGTAAACGGAAAAGAAGTAAACCAAATACTAGTAAACGGTAAGCCGTTTTTTGGTAATGACCCGTCAATTACAACAAAAAACTTAACTAAAGAAATTATTGAAAAAATTCAAGTTGTAGATACAAAAACTAAAAGTGAAGCTTTTACAGGAGAAGAAGGTGATGCCGAAAATAAAACCATAAATCTGACTATAAAAGAAGAAAACAATAAAGGTGTCTTTGGTCGTGTTGCAGCAGGAGCAGGAACAGATAAACGCTACGAATTTGCAGGTATGTTTAATCATTTTAATAACGACCAAAGGTTTAGTGCGTTAGTAGGTGGTAACAACATTAACTCTCCAGGATTTAGTTTTGGAGAAATAGAAAAAATGTTTGGAAGTGGCGGTAGTACATCATGGAACAGTAATGGCTCTTTTAGTATTAACGGAAGACAATTTGGAGGCGGACAAGGTATTACGACCTCAAAATTAGCAGGAGCAAATTTTGCAGATAATTATGGCAAAGCATTAGAAGCATCTGCAGATTATTTTTACTCAGGAAGCAGCTCAGAAAATGAATCTAACTCTCAAAGAGAAACTATTCTGTCAGACTCTAGGTTTTTTACAAACTCTAGATCAAGATCTGTAAGCGAATCTAATTCGCATACCGCAAATGCAGATTTTGAAATTGAAATAGACACTACGTTTATGATTAACGTTAGACCTCGTTTTTCTTTCACCAAAACTAACACAGATTACGTAAGTAACGACGAAACTTTAGACGAAGACCAAGTACTGACAAACCAATCATCATTAAACTCCTTTGTAGAAAATCAAGCAAATAATTTTACAAACGAAATTAGTGCAACCAAAAAGTTTGGAAACAAAGGTGCGTTTTTAAGATTAAATTTAGATAATAGTATAAACAATAACGAAAGTGATGACTACATAAACTCAGTTGCTGAAGTTTTTGGAACAAACCCAGAAACTATTGTTAGGGATCAATTTACAGATGGCGATAATAATAGTACAAATTTAAGAGCAGACTTAGAGTATAGATTACCAATAAAAGCAAAAGAAATCTTTGTGAAGTTTGGTTATCAATATCAAAATAATAAAGATGAAAATAAGCAGAGTACATTCGATTTTAATAACGCTACAAATGCTTATGATGATTTTAATCTAGCATTAAGTACAGACTTTGAGTATACAGATACAAGAAACTCACCAGGTATAGAGTTAAGTATTAGAAAAGAAAAATGGTTTGCAAGATTTGGTGCAGATTATGTAGCAAGAACCTTAAAAAATAACGATGGTTTAAGACCGCAGTTTAATGTAGAAAGAGACTTTAAAGCTGTAGAGCTTAACTCTAGCTTTAGATATAGCTTTAGTAAAAACTCTACAGTATATGTTAGTTATAACTTAAGTAATAGACCGCCAGCACTAAGACAACTTCAAGCTTTTGAAGATGTTTCTAATCCTTTAAACACAGTAATAGGTAACCCAAACTTAAGTCCTACAAACTCTCATAGTGTTTACGCTAACTTTAACTCGTTTAATTGGCAAGAAAAAACAGGTTTCTTTTTCTATTCTAATTTTACAATAACTAATGATGCTGTAGTATCAAGAACAACCATTGATCCAGAAACTTTAACAAGAATAACAACTTACGATAATGTAAATGGTAACAAAAACGGATATTTTGGTGGTAGTTTCAGAAAGAAATTCAAAATAGATTCTTTAAGAAGTTTTAGAGCTAGAGTAGGTATGTGGGGAAATTTTTCTGAAAACATAAACTATAATAACGATGTACAATATTCTAGTAAAAGATTGGGCTTTAATCCAAACTTAGGGTTTGATTACATCCATAATAATGTGTTTGAATTTAGACCACGTTACCGTATATCGTTAACAAATAATAAATACGATATTGATGCATTTGAAGACAGAAATTTTACATCTCATAATTTAGATTTAAATACTGCATTTTTCTTGCCTAAAGGTTTTGAATGGCGAAACGATATAGCATATAATTACAATCCAAATGTTGCCGAAGGATTTCAAAAAGATGCTTGGTTCTGGAATGCAAGTGTGTCTTATTCAGTGCTAAAAGACAAAGGATTGCTAACCTTAAAAGTTTACGATTTATTAAACCAAAACACCAACGCAAGACGTACTGCAACTTTAGATTATATAGAAGACACGCAAAGTACCGTTTTAAGGCAATATTTTATGCTTAACTTTAGTTGGAAGTTTAACAGCATAGGTCCAAAAGGAGAAAGTGGAGATAGCAGTATGTATTTTATAGATTAATGTCATTTATTTAGCGTTAATAAATGTCATTTCGACAGAGCGAAGAATGAGCGACGAGAAATCTCTTTAAGAGAAGATTCATCTTCATTCTTTGTTATTTTAATTAAAAATGAAAGTCAAGAAATATGATTTTTAAATAAACTATTTAGTTTATCTAATTAATACCATTTAGTCTTAATCGAATCTAAAACCTGCCTCACACCATTATAATACAGCTTATTTTTAAAATTCGGTATTAGTGTAGATTCAATTAAATGATAACAAACACTATCGGTTAAAACCAATTCTGTACCATAACCCGTAGCAAAAGCAACTTGTTTATCACTTTTAGCAATTAAAAGTAATAGACCATTGTTTTTATCTGCTTTTCCTATACCTAAGTTTTGAGCAATATTTGTCGCATGTCTAAGTGCTTTTGTGTTTGCAGGTAAAGAATCTATGGTCATTACACAAATTTCATTAGTAGTTAATTTTTCATAATTTAAAATGAAATTAGTAAGCGAATCCTCTTCTACTGTAGAAAATACATTAGCATAATCTTGAACAACTGCTTGATTATGTTTTAAGGTTTGCTTAGGTTTTGTTTTACAAGAAATACAAAAAACGAAGGCTAATACAAAAGTGAAATATTTCATCTAAAGAATTTATATTGAAATTTAGAACTAGTTGAAATTGAATTTGTTGTCTGCTAATGAAACTAAAAATACGATCGCGACTGTAAACCGTACTACCAACCACCAGAAGCGCCACCGCCGCCAAAACCGCCGCCACCAAAACCGCCGCCAAAGCCACCAGAACCAAATCCGCCACCAGAAGATCCTCCAAATCCACCAGAGCTACGTCTGTAGCCACCACGACCAGAATTGCTTAAAATAATGGCTTCTAAGATGTCGCGTGTGCTATTTCCGCCACCACCAAAATGATCGCCATTACCACCATTGCGTTTGTGTTTTGATATAGAAATAAGAATAATTATAAAGATGATAATCAAAAAGAAAATGACACCAACAGGAAAACCACCACCAGAACTTTTTCTTGTACCTTGATATTCGCCTTTTAAGACTTCAAAAATAGCATCTGCACCTCGATTTAAACCGCCATAATAATCATTACGTTTAAAGTAAGGGATTATGTCTCGCTCAATAATTCTGCGTGACATTGCATCGGTTAATAAATGCTCTACGCCGTAACCCGTTGCAATCATTATTTTGCGGTCATCTCTGGCTAATAAAATAAATATACCATTATCTTCTTTAGCTTGACCAATTCCCCATTTATGCGCCCATTCTGTTGCTAAATAATTAATATACTCGCCTTTTGTAGATGCAATTACAGCAACAACAATTTGTGTAGAAGTACTATCAGAGTATTTAACTAGTTTGTTTTCTAGTGTGTTTTTTTCTGATGCAGATAATAAGTTTACGTAATCATAAACACTAGTTTGAAAGTCTGGTTTTTCAGGAATTTCAAACTGAGCAAATCCAAAACTAAACGATAATAGTGCTAAAATAAATACACTGTTTTTTATAAACTGTTTACTTATTTTCATCCTTTAGAAATCGTATTGGTTAACTCATTTGTGTCGTCATCTTCAATAGGAAAATGCGCTTTTAATTGCTCTCCAGCGTGTATAATGCCATCAACAAGACCTTGTTTAAAGTTACTGTTTCTAAAATGATTTTGAATAATATCTTTTGTCTCGTCCCAAAAGTTATTAGGTACTACTTTGTTAATACCTTGATCACCGTAAATGCTAAATTTATGATCGTCTACAGCAACATAAATTAAGACACCATTTCGGTTTTTGGTGTTGTGCATTTTTAAAACAGAAAACACTTCTAAAGCACGTTCTTCAAGATGTGCATTACAAGTGTTTTCTATATGAACTCGTATTTCTCCAGACGTGTTTTTTTCTGCTAACTTAATAGCATCAACAATGTCTTGTTCTTCGTTGGCTGTTAAAAAAGATTCTACGTCTAGAGGTATCATGTTTTATTTAAAATCAAATTCTACATCAGGAGCTTTTTCACTTCCTTCTTCTGCTTCAAAATAAGCTTTCTTCTCAAAACCAAACAAACCAGCAAGTAGATTGTTAGGGAAAGTTCTTATATGTTTATTATAAGGTTTTACCGTTTCATTAAATCTATCTCTTGCTACATTAATTCTATTTTCGGTACCTTCTAATTGACTTTGTAGTTCTAAAAAATTTTGATTAGCCTTTAAGTCTGGATAACGTTCTACAGTTACTAATAATCTAGATAAAGCACTGCTTAAACCGCTTTGTGCTTGATTGAATTGTTGTAACTGTTCTGGAGTAATATTTGTTGGGTCTATATTTATAGATGTTGCTTTTGCTCTGGCATTAATTACAGACTCTAATGTACTTTTTTCAAAATCTGCTGCGCCTTGCACTGTTTTTACAAGGTTGCCAATTAGGTCGCTACGTCTTTGGTAAGAGCTTTCTACCTTAGCCCATGCTTCTTCTACATTTTCTTCTAATCCTATTGTCGAGTTGTATACTCTTACTCCAAAAATAACTGCTAGTGCAATTAAGATAATTGGTACAAGCCATTTTTTCATGATATGTTGGTTTTAAAGTTGTTCTTTTAGTTTTATAAGTTGGTTTTTTACACTTTCTAATTTAGCGATTATTTCAAAATTATCTAGTGTTTTTTTCTTTTCTTCTTTTAAATGGATTTTTGCTCCTTCCAAAGTAAACCCGCGTTCTTTTACCAAATGATAAATAAGCTGTAAATTTTTAACGTCTTCTGGTGTGAATTTTCGATTGCCTTTAGCGTTTTTTTTGGGTTTTAAAACTTCAAATTCTTTTTCCCAAAAGCGTATTAAAGACGTGTTTACATCAAATGCTTTGGCGACTTCACCAATAGAATAATATCTTTTTTCAGGTAAATCAACTATCATTAGTCTAAAGATTGGTTTTCTAAAGATGCACGTTCTAATAATTTGCTAAACTCTTCAGGAGTTAAACTACCGTAGTAGAAGTTTATTGGGTTAATACGTTGGTCATCTTTAAAGATTTCGTAATGTAAATGAGGTGCTTCACTACGACCAGTACTACCTACAAAACCAATTAAATCTCCGCGTTTTACTTTTTGGTTTTTTTGTACATTATACTTGTAAAGATGTGCGTATAAGCTAACATAACCATAACCATGGTCTATTCTAATATGTTTTCCGTAACCAGAACTATTGCTGTCTGCTCTTACCACAACACCATCTCCAGAAGCATAAACAGGTGTGCCTCTTGGTGCAGTAAAATCCATTCCCCAATGCATTTTACGTTGTTTAGTAAATGGGTCAGAACGCATACCGTAACCAGAAGCCATTCTGGTTAAATCTTTATTGTTAACTGGTTGTATTGCCGGTATAGATGTTAATAGTTTTTCTTTTTCTTCAGCTAAAACAGCAATTTCATCTAAAGATTTAGATTGCACTACAATACGTTTTAAAAGTTTATCAATACGTTTGTTGCTATTTATAATTAATTCAGAATTATCAAAACCTTCAAGTTTTTTGTAACGGTTTACACCACCAAAACCAGCTTTGCGTTGTTCTTCTGGTATTGGATTGGCCTCAAAATATAATCTGTAAATGGTATTGTCTCGCTCTTCGATGTTGGCTAAAACAGTTTCGGCTTGACTCATTTTTTTATTCAACAATTCGTATTGAAATTCTAAGTTTGCCAACTCGCGTTTTAAAGCCTTTTCTTTAGGCGATTCTATGTAATGACCGGCTATAAAAACAAGTAAAAAGCTAAATAAAACACTAGCTAAAAGAAACAATAAGATGAACTTAAATGTACGTCTTTTTTTACGCTCTATTTTTTTATATGAAAGCGTTTCAGAATCATAATAATATTTTACCTTACTCATTCCTTAATTTATACTATTTTTGCTGTTAAAAATATGATTTAAGTTGGGCTTTAATCAAAACAGTAACGAGCAAACTTACAAAAATATTTCAGTTTAAATTTAAGTAAATAAAACTAAAGTCTTTTATTTTAGTGTAAAACGCTTTAAAAAAGGCAAGTATTAAAATATAAATATGAATTCTCAAGACATTCGTTCTACTTTTTTAGATTTTTTTAAAAACAAAAAGCATAGCATTGTGCCTTCTGCACCAATGGTTTTAAAAGATGATCCAACCTTAATGTTTGTTAACTCGGGTATGGCACCTTTTAAAGAATATTTTTTAGGTAATGCACAGCCAAAAAATAATCGTATTTCAGATTCTCAAAAATGTTTAAGAGTATCTGGTAAACATAATGATTTAGAAGAGGTTGGTTACGATACCTATCATCATACTTTGTTTGAAATGTTAGGTAACTGGTCGTTTGGCGATTACTTTAAAAAAGAAGCAATTGCTTGGGCTTGGGAATTATTAACCGAAGTTTATAAAATAGATAAAGACATACTTTACGTTACTGTTTTTGAAGGTAGCGATGATGCAGATAACTTAGGTATGGATACCGAAGCTTATGATATTTGGAAAGAATATATAAGCGAAGACCGAATTTTAAAAGGAAATAAAAATGATAACTTTTGGGAAATGGGCGATCAAGGACCTTGCGGACCTTGTAGCGAAATTCATGTAGATATTCGTTCTGCTGAAGAAAAAGCAAAAGTAGACGGTAAGTCTTTAGTTAACGAAGATCATCCGCAAGTGGTAGAAATCTGGAATCTTGTCTTTATGCAATACAATCGTAAAGCAGATGGAAGCCTAGAAGAATTACCAAACAAACATATCGATACAGGTATGGGATTTGAGCGTTTATGTATGGTATTACAAAACAAAACCTCAAATTACGATACAGATGTATTTACACCGTTAATTAGAGAAATTGAAACCATAACGCATAAAGATTATGGTAAAGAAGATAAGGTAGATGTTGCCATTCGTGTTATTTCTGATCACGTTCGTGCTGTAGCATTTTCTATTGCAGATGGGCAATTACCAAGTAATAATGGTGCAGGTTATGTTATTAGACGCATTTTACGTCGTGCAGTACGTTATGGCTTTACTTTTTTAGATAAAAACGAACCTTTTATTTACCGATTAGTTAATGTTTTAGTTGAAAAAATGGGACAAGCATTCCCGGAACTAAAAGCTCAAAAACAATTAATAGAAAACGTAATTAAAGAAGAAGAAACTTCGTTTTTACGTACGTTAGAGCAAGGTTTAACAATTCTAGATCGTATTGTTGAAACTGCTAAAGGAAAAGAAATTTCAGGTTCTAAAGTATTTGAGCTTAAAGATACTTATGGTTTTCCTGAAGATTTAACCGATTTAATTTTACGTGAAAAGGGATTCACTTACAATAAAGAAGACTATAAAAAACGTCTTGAAGAACAACAATCTAGAGGAAGAAAAGCATCAGAATTAAAATCTGACGATTGGACCATTTTAATTGAAGACGAAGAACAAGAATTTGTTGGTTATGATACTTTAGAAACTAACGTAAAAATCACTAAATATCGTAAAGTCACCTCTAAAAAAGATGGAGAGATGTACCAATTGGTATTTAACTTAACGCCATTTTATGCAGAAGGTGGAGGACAAGTTGGTGATAAAGGGTATTTAGAAGATCAGCATGGCGATGTGGTTTACATTTTAGACACAAAAAAGGAGAATAATGTAGCGATACATTTAACTAAAAATTTACCCGCTAATATTACAGAGAAGTTTAAGGCAACTGTAGACGCTAAACAACGTTACAGAACCGAGTGTAATCATACAGCAACACACTTATTACATCAAGCACTACGCGAAATTTTAGGTGATCATGTAGAGCAAAAAGGAAGTGCAGTGCATAGTAAATACTTACGTTTTGACTTTTCTCATTTTTCTAAAATGACTGTGGAAGAATTACGTGACGTAGAAAACTTTGTAAACGCAAGAATAGAAAGTAAATTACCGTTGCAAGAACAACGTAATGTACCAATGGAAAAAGCGTTAGAAGAAGGCGCTATGGCATTATTTGGTGAAAAATATGGAGATGCAGTGCGTACTATAAGATTTGGACAGTCTATAGAATTATGTGGTGGAACACACGTAAATAATACAGCAGATATTTGGCATTTTAAAATCGTATCAGAAAGTGCTGTTGCAGCAGGAATAAGACGTATAGAAGCTATAACAAACGATGCTGTAAAAAGCTATTTTCATGATAATAATCGTGCGTTTTTTGAAATGAAAGATTTGCTTAATAATGCTAAAGAACCAGTTAAAGCACTTCAAAATTTACAAGAAGAAAATACAGCCTTAAAAAAACAAATAGAGCAGCTGTTAAAAGATAAAGCTCAAAATATAAAAGGACAGTTAAAATCTGAAATTAAAGAAATTAATGGCGTTAATTTCTTGGCTAAAAAATTAGATTTAGATGCATCCGGAATTAAAGATTTATGTTTTGAATTAGGTAGCCAATTTGATAACCTGTTTTTATTATTTGGAGCAGAAAATAACGGTAAAGCAATCTTATCTTGTTATATCTCTAAAAACCTAGTAGAAAGTAAAGGTTTAAACGCTGGAACCATTGTTAGAGAGTTAGGTAAGCACATCCAAGGTGGCGGTGGCGGACAACCATTTTTTGCTACTGCAGGTGGTAAAAACCCTGATGGTATTAATGCTGCTTTATCTGCTGTAGAAGCTTATTTGGCATAATCTGCTTTTATAGATATATGAACTTACAAACCAACATACCACTTCAGGTTATACCTAATAACCAAATAGATTATAACTCTAAAGTGGTATTGTTAGGGTCTTGTTTTGCAGAAAACATTGCCGAAAAATTTAACTATTATAAGTTTCAGTATACTGTTAATCCTTTAGGTATTTTGTTTCATCCTTTAGCGATTGAAACTTTAATAAAAAAAGCATTAACCGATCAGATATTTACTGATAAAGATGTAGTATTTAATAACGAACAGTTTCATTGTTTAAATGCACATTCAATTTTTAGTAATCATTCTAAAGAAGAACTTCTTTCTACATTAAATGATACGATAGTTGATGCTAAACTTAAACTTAAATCAGCTTCACACATAATTATTACATTAGGAACTGCTTGGGTATATCGTTTTCTAGAAACTCAACAAGTTGTGGCAAATTGTCATAAAATCCCGCAGAAAAACTTCAAAAAAGAATTACTATCACCTGTTCAAATAGAAAAAAGCCTACAAAGCTTAGTCTCATTAATTAGTCTAGTTAATCCTAAAACTCAATTTATTTTTACAGTATCTCCTGTTAGGCATATTAAAGATGGTTTTATAGAAAATACAAGAAGTAAATCGCACTTAATTACTGCTATTCATGAGTTTTTAAGTAAAAATCATCAGTCCCAAAAACATAACTTAAACTATTTTCCTTCTTACGAGATTATGATGGACGAGTTAAGAGATTATAGGTTTTATAATCAAGATATGTTACATCCAAGTCCATTAGCAGTAGATTATATTTGGGATAAGTTTTTAAATACTTGGGTTTCTTCTAGTGCAAAATCAACTATGGAAGACGTCGAAGCTATCCAAAAAGGGTTGTCTCACAAACCTTTTAACGCCTCTTCAGAAGCGCATCAGCAGTTTTTACTTCAGTTAAAAAAACGTAAAGAAACACTTAAAAAATCTTTCCCTTTTATTGATTTTTAGTAAAATACGCCAAATGACGTATTTACATTTTTGTTGTTTTATTTCAATTTTGAATCATAATTTAAAATCGAAACAAAATGAAAACTTTAAAACAACTAATGTTGCTTTTTTTAATGTGTATAGCAACGCAATCCTTTGCTCAAGGACAATTATCATCTCCAGATAATGTAACACCTAAATACTTAGAAACTATTTTTGAGAATGCCTACATGGATGTGTTGGACGTTAAAGACACGTTTATAAAAATAAAAGATAGCCAAACAATGTACTTAGATATCGATCCTAAACAAAGATATATAAGTATTAATAGTGTTTATACTGTAAAAAAAGGCGCTAAAAAAGACGAAATTTTAGAGGTGTTTAATACCGTAAACAAAGAAGTGATAATGATTAAATGTTATTATAACGAGTCTGCTCATACGGTATCATTCTACTATTACTTTTGGATAGATAATGGGTTTTCTGACAAAACCTTTGTAAGTGCTGTAAAGTTATTTCAAAGCGGAGTAACGTTGGCTTTACAAAAAGATGTAAATAAGACTGTGTTTTAATTAAAGAAGTTATGAAAGCTATTAATCTACTTTTAATTATTTTTTGTGTTCAATTATCATTGGCACAAAAAGCAGAGCAACCTAACAATTCTTACGATTTAGGCGCAACAATTAACGAAATGACATTAACTGTTGGTGGCATTTTAGTAGTCGCTACAAATGATGGTTTAGTAGGAATAAACCCAGAAACTAGCACACCTACATTTACATTTAATAATTTTGGTAAGTTAACTCCAGAAGAAACTATTTTTGTAGAAGATTCACCATATATCATAGTATCACAAGGTGCAGGCTCTAAATTAGCAGGTATTACAAAAACTAAAAGAGCAGTTATTAATTACATAACAGGAAAAGTGATTTTTAACTCAGATAATGATAATTGGAATCAAGTTTACACATGTAATATCTTTTTACCAGACAATAAATTAGTAGTTAGTGGTATCCAAAAAACAGGCACAAAAGCTGAAAAAATGACACCTAAAGTTGCAGTTTACGATTTAAGCACACAACAATTAGATTACAGTTTCTTTTTAGATAAACCAGGTAGAGTAGGCGTAGCTAAAGATTTTAGTGTAACAGGATTACCATTATTATTAAAAGATTTTTTAATCATTCCAACAGCTCAAGGTTTAATTGCTAAATCTCATACAGGTGAAGATTTATGGACAAACAAGATTAAAAGAGTAGCTTGGATGGTGTCTGATAAATCTGAAAAAGAAATTTATGGTTTTGAAACCACAACAAACGGAAAAAACACAAGAATACATAAAATTGGAGCAGATGGAAAAGAGCTATGGCAAGACGATAGAAAAGTAAAAGGAATCGTATCTAATTTTGAAATATTACCACAAGGTATAGCTGTTGTTAGTAACAAAAGCGATGGCGGAGATAAAAGTGTATTCTCTCAAAAAAACGAATCTGAAATCGCTTTTTTAAGCGCTAGTACAGGAGAAGATCTTTGGGAAAAAGCACCAAAAACTAAAGGTTATGTGCAGCACTTTTATGTTCAGGATGATGGGATTTTATTCGGAATCCAGCAAGGAGGAATAAATAAGATTTCTTTTGAAGGAGAAACGTTATTTAAAAAACCATTAAAAACAGGAGAAAATATAATGGTTATGGCAAATTCACCTCAAGGATTAATTTATATAACTAGCGAAGATGCAAATATTGTTAACCTAAAATCAGGTGAGCAAGTTTGGGATAAGCCATTAAAATATAAAAATTCAGCTTCTGTAGCGTCAACTTTTGATGCCGATAATAATAGATATTTAATTGCAGCAGATGGTACTATTTTTAGTATTGATGCAAATTCTGGAGATACACAAAATTTTGCAAAAGTAAAGTTTGACGAAAAAGAAAACGCTAACCAAATGGAAATGAGAAACGGAAACATTTACCTAGCCTCATCTCAAAATATGATGGTTTTAGATAAAGATGGTAACGAAGTGTATCATAAATACTATAAATCACCATCAAAAAGCGGTTTTATGAAAGCCTTATCTGGCGTAGTAGCTGTAGCATCTACAGCACTAACTATGGCGCATTCTTATCAAGCAGGTTTAAATAAAACACGTTACGGTAGTGCTAATAATCTAGATAACTACAATGATTATGGAAAAGAAAACAAAAGAGCTGCAGATATGTTTGCCTCTATAGCAGACGAGTCTTTTAAAATCATGTCAAAACGTTTTAAAGCAACTGCAGCTACAGAAAATTCTCAATTCATTTTAACTAAATTAGATGATGGCGTTGGTTTAGTTAAAGTAAATAAAGATAATGGTAATGTAGATAAAGAAATTATTCTTAAAGACAAAAAACCAGAATATCAAGTAGACGAAGTAGCAGGTGTGCTATTTTATAAAGCCAATAAAAGCACCATCTATGCATATAAATTATAGTATGTAAATACTAAAAACGCGCTATTAATCAATCTGTAAACACCAACATTTAAAATAAGTTTTACTTATAAGTTGGTGTTTATTTTTTTAGCTTTTTTTGAAATCTAATATTTATCACTTTACTTTATAAGACTAAAACCAACATAAATGAATCGCTATTATTTCATTTTCTTTTTTATAGGATTTAATCTCTTCGCTCAAGATCAAAACACATATCTAGATAGTATAAGCAACCAAATTAAAACCCAAAAGCCAAAACAAGCTTTAAATACTATTATTGAAATTCCCTACGGAAGTTTTGTCGCAGAGTTAGAAAAGTCAGAACAATTATTTAATAAAGGGATAGAACTTTCTAAAACCATAAACGATAGTATTGCTTTAGGCGAAATTATGTTTAAATACGGTCAACTTAAATCGTATCAAAATAAATTTGATCAAGGGTTAGAGTACACTTTGCAAGCAATAAGAATTTTTGAACATCAAAAAAATAATACAAAAGCAGGTATAGCTTACGGTGGTTTAGGCTACAACTTAAAAACTAGAGACTTAGATAAAGGGTTGTATTACATGCAAAAAGGAATAAAACTACTAGAAATTGAAAATGATTTAGAAGGTTTAAATCCAGTATATGACAATTATGGCGTATTGCTAAGTATGGACAAAAAACTTGACAGCGCTTTATACTATCAATATAAATCTTTAGCTATAAAGAAGCAGTTAAAAGATAGTATAGGGCTTGGTTATAGCTATGCAAATATAGCTAATACGTTTGCCGAAAAACAAAACTATGACTTAGCAAAAACTTATGTAGATAGCTCTTCGGTTATACGAAATAAAATTGCAGATAATTATGGAATAACTGTAAACTACGTGCATATAGCAGAAATTTTTCAGCAAGAAGAAAACTATGAAAAAGCAATAGAGAATTATAAAATCTGTGCAGAATTAGCTAATAAATACAAGTACAAACATTTAGAAAAATACTGTTATCAAAATATTGCTACATGCTATAAAAAACTAAACAAATACAAAGATGCTTTAGACTTTAATGAAAGATTTCAAGCTTTAAAGGATAGTACAGACAATGTAGCAACGCAGAATAAGATAGAAGAACTCCAAATACAATTTGAAACCGAAAAAAAAGAAAAACAACTAGCAGAAGCAAAATCTGATATATTAATTAAAGAAGCAAAAATAAAGAGAAAAACCACCTTAACTTATTACGCATTTGGTTTAGCTTTCTTTTTAGGATTAATAGGTTATTTAGTTTATAAACAACAACGCTTAAAAAACAAGCAAATAATTAAAGAAAACGAACTAAAAGAGGCTTTAATAAAAATTGAAAATCAAAATAATTTACAAGAACAACGATTAGCTATTTCTAAAGATTTACACGATAATATCGGTTCTCAGTTAACCTTTATAATTTCGTCTTTAGACAATTTGAAATATTTTGATTTCACCAAAGAAAAACTTTACAATAAGTTTGATTCTATAGGCAACTTTACCCGAAGTACAATTACCGATTTACGCGATACGATTTGGGCAATGAATAAAGAAGAAATTACTTTTGAAGACCTTAAAACAAGAACCACCAATTTTATAGAAGCAGCAAAAACCTCTTTATTAGGTATTGATTTTGAGTTTAATTATCCTAAGGATACAGATAATGTTAAGCTTAATTCACTTCAAGGAATAGACGTATATCGCATCATTCAAGAAGCAATAAATAATGCGGTAAAACACGCAAAAGCAACTAAAATTGTAGTTAATTTTGAGATAGTAAATAACGATTTGAAAATTTCGATTATAGACAATGGTATTGGGTTTGATCAATCAACTATAGAGGCTGGTAATGGTCTGTCATCTATGAAGAAAAGAGCAAATGAAATTGATGCAGATTTTGAAATGAAATCTTCCAGTCAAGGAACACAAATAACCTTTAAATTTAAAATGTAATTTTTATTAAATAGGGCAATTGCCTTATTTTAAAATCACCACTGTAATAGTAGCTTTGATATTATAGAAATTAATAAACTTTATAAATGAAAAAGCCTGCTACTCTGTTTTTGCTTTTAATAATTTTGATGTGTTTTTCATGTTCAAAATCTTATGATGATGAAGTAGAGAATAATAACTCGTCTGTAAATTCTAATGCTAACCAGTTGCTATTTGATGGTCAAGCCTATATTAATAGATTAGACGGTTTTAAAGCTAAAAATGAAAACGGAATTTTCATTGCTAAGCAAAACTTAGGAGAAAATTTTGTAACAGTTTCATTTTTAAATTTTCAAACTAATCAACTAAATACAATTCAAATTAATGGAGATATAGATGTTCATCATTATTATTTAGATCAGTCAGGAGATTTATTAATTAGCGGTACTGTTTTTAGTAGCTCTAATGTTAATTCTGGTCGTGTTTTTGCAATTAGGTTAAACGATAGTTTAAATGTTGTTTGGCAAAAAAAGTACGATTTTTACTCTTTGCCATATTACGATTCGTACTATTACAACTCAATAAGTAATATAAAAAATAATAAGCTAGTTGTGTGTAACATGCAATGGATGTTTATTATTGATGCCACAACAGGACTATTAATTAAGGCAATAGAAAATAATACAACTTATCATTGGTTAAGAAATGTAGCTGTTGCAGATGGATTTTATGCATTTGGAAGATTAGGTAGTGATGCTGTTATAGCAAAATTTGATTGGCAAGGAAATAATATTTTCATGAAAAAAGCATCAGATACTAGACCAGATGCTTTATTAACTTCTTCTGTGCCAATTATTACAAGTACAGATAAAATAATTTGGCCTTATAATACTTTTCAATATAACGCGACTGGACTTGGAGGTTATATGGTTTTTGATTTAAACGGAAATTTGATTGACCATTGGAATCATCAATTTTCAATAGATAATACTCAAGGTGGTACAAATTTTAGTCCTGGTGGTATTTCAATAGAAGAGTTTGGTCTTAATAAATACTATTTAAGAGGATTAATAACTTATTCTATTAATGAAGAAGGTCAATTGCTTTCAAATAAATATCATCAAGGTAGTGTGTTTAGTCAAAGCACAGGTGATTTTTTACAATTTCAGTCACAAGGTAGTCTAATAACACAATCAGAATATATTGGTGTTTTTAATTATAATCAAAACCAAATTTGCACTAAAATTTCAATAGCAGACTTAAATTTTTTTAATTATAACATAGATTTAATTCCCTATAATTTTACAGATGTATCAGGTTTTTCTATTTCAGATTTTATGGTTGATGTTACAGATTTAAATATATCAATAGTAACACAACAACTTGTAAATGTAACATATCAGGATAAAGACTATTGTAATGTTGATTTAATTGAATAATTAAACAGATGAAAAATGAAAACACTAATAATTTTATTTACGTTAACTTTAGTATTTATTTTAATCTGGCATTTTCAATTTATAAAAAAAGAAAAACAGCGTCATAATTATATTATAAATAGTTTGAATACTAACTTAAACTTTGAAAATGAGAAAAACACTAAACTTATTTTTGATAAAGATTATAACTATAAGTTGTTAAATTTCAAACTAAATATTATTAAAGAACAGGTTGATTTACTAAAGGAAATTTCAAATTAATTAAAAAAAGTACTAATGAAAATAGCCATTATAGACGATAACAGTTTTTTAATTTCTTCTATAAAAGAGAAGCTTTCTTTTTTCGAAGAAATTCAGGTAAAATATACAGCCAATAATGGTGCAGATTTATTAGAAAAACTTGATAAAGATCATAATTTAGATGCGCTTTTAATGGATATAGAAATGCCTGTCTTAAACGGTATCGAAACAACATTAGCAGTAAAACAAAAGTATCCTCAAATTAAAATTATAATGCTAACAGTTTTTGATAATGACGAGAATATTTTTAACGCCATAAAAGCAGGAGCAGATGGGTATTTATTAAAAGATGTTAATCCACACGAGTTATTTAATGGTATAGTAGATACCTTAAATGGTGGCGCAGCAATGAATCCTTCTATAGCGTTAAAAACATTAAAATTACTCCGTAATCCAGTAGATTTTAAAGATGTATCAAAAGAAGATATTAATTTAACCAACAGAGAAGTTGAGGTTTTAGAGCAATTGTCAAAAGGATTAAGCTATAAAGTTATAGCAGATAATTTATTTTTATCACCTTCTACAGTAAGAAAACATATAGAAAATATTTACTCAAAGCTACAAGTGCACTCAAAACTAGAAGCCGTACAAAAAGCAAGGCGTAACAATTTGATTTAGAAGTTTTTTTAGTTTGTTTTGTAAGATAAAATCTACAAATAGTATCTTAAACTAAGATATGTTCTTTTGGTCGAAAAAAAAGATACAAACTCAAAGATAGTTCTAATTTTATAAAGCTATTAATCATATTTCACTATAAGCACCAGATTAATAAATTTATTATAAGTTTATTAAATCTGGTGTTTTTTTATTATCAATTTAGTAACATTTAAATCATTTAGCCTCAACAATATAAATTTATTTTTGCAAGGCTATTAATCTATATATAAAAAAAGCATCATTTGTTTATAGTAAACATTGGTGCTTTTTTATTTACCTTTAAATTATGAGAAAAATAGTAGTAGGAATATGCATAACTTTAATGGTTATATTTATCATAAATAAATGTTCTAATAAAGAAGAAATTCTTATTCAAGAACATTCTGCATTAATAGAAAAGCAAATAAAAAACGTTAGTAAGCTAGTTGTTACCGAAGGTAACTTTAGCGAAGTTTTTAGCTATAAAAATAGCAAAGCAGTATTTGGAGATTTAATAGAGGTTGAAAAAAAAGCACTAGTTGTTGTTAATGCAGAAGTGACGGTTGCTTACGATTTAAGTGAAATTGAATTTAATTTAGACGAAGAAAATAAAACACTAACCATTACAAAAATACCAGAACAAGAAATAAAAATTTTCCCTGAGTTAGAATATTATGATGTACAAGCAGACTTTTTAAATCCTTTTAAAGCCGAAGACTATAATGCTATCAACAAAAAAGTAAAACAGCAAATAACTAAAAAGATAAATGCATCTAATTTAAAATCAAATGCAGAGAATAGATTAGTTAGTGAGCTATCTAAATTCTATATTTTAACCAATAGTTTAGGTTGGACATTGCAATACAACCAAAAAGTAATAGATAAAGTAGAAGATTTAAAATTATAAGTCTAACTTTTTAGCAAGGTTAAGCCAACCGCCACCATTTATAGTCTCAACACCATTTTGTCGTAAAATAGCAGCAGCACTACCAGATCGCATACCACTAGCACAACATGTAATTACAGGTTTGTTCCATTTTTTAATATCGGCAACTTTACTTTGTATGCTTGGTAATGGTATATGTTTAGAGCCAGGTATAGCTCCAGAATCATATTCGGCTTTAGACCTAACATCTAAAATTATTGCACCTCTATTTTGAAAGTCTTTAATTTTTTCATTTTTATTACCAAAAAGAAAGCTTAAAATTCCCATAATCTAATTGCTGTTTTAATTGATGTAAAAATACAAAACATAGCATAGTTCTTAGTAACAATTGTTACTTCTGCTTAAAGATATAATTTAAACTCTTAAATTTGTAACTACACAAATTAAAAAATCATTTATGGCTCAGTCTTACGTTAAGCAAACTACCAAAAATAATATAGCATTTATCGAGTTTTTTACTCCAGAACATAATGCAATGCCAAGTCCTATTTTAAAAGAATTAGCGCAAGTAATCTCCAATGCAGGTAACGATGATGAAGTAAAAGTAATTGTTTTAAAAAGTGGTGGCGACCGTACATTTTGTGCAGGAGCAAGCTTTAAAGAGTTAATTGCGATAGATAATTTAGAAGCAGGAGATTTATTTTTCTCTGGTTTTGCTAATGTTATCAATGCCATGCGTACTTGTGGTAAAATTATTATTGGTCGTGTACAAGGTAAAGCTGTTGGTGGCGGTGTTGGTTTGGCTAGTGCAACAGATTATTGTTTAGCAACCAAATATGCAGCTATTAAATTAAGCGAAATAAGTATTGGTATTGGACCATTTGTAATCGAGCCAGCAGTGTCTAAGAAAATAGGAGCAACCGCATTTTCGCAAATGACTATTGATGCCGAAAATTTTTACTCGGCAGAATACGCAAAAGACAAAGGACTTTATGCAAATGTTTTTGAAACCATTGAAGAATTAGACCAAGCAGTAAACGAACTCGCAAATAAATTAGCTAGTTATAATCCAGAAGCATTATCAGAACTTAAAAACGTACTTTGGCAAAACACCGAAAATTGGGACACGTTACTAAAAGAACGCGCCAAAATTAGCGGTAAATTAGTGCTAAGTAGTTTTACAAAAGAAAAGCTAGCTAGTTATAAATAGTTTAACTTAAAACAGCTTCTTCATTTACAATTTTAATGCCGTCATCTATTAAATGACCAATTTTAGGTCGGTTTTGTTTAATAGTTTCTAGATGGTTTAAAATAGAAGTACATAACTCTTTTTCATTGCCTTTAAAAGCTAATTCGTACAACTCGACAGATAAAAGCCAATCGTTAGGGAATTTATCCTGTAACTGTTCTAAAACTTTAGTTCTAGAAATGGTTTTATTAGTACCTTCTCTGTAATCTCTTACTTGTTGGTAAAGTGAAATAAGTTCAAGCTTCTCTGGTGATTTCTCCTCATGAATGGTATTGCTACTAATTTTATGAGAAATCAGATCAAAACTATGTAAATCTGCAGGTCCAGAATATCCAGATATAACCTCTTTTCCTACAGCCATATCATACTGTCCCCATTCTGGTTTAAATAAAACTGTATCGTTATGTTTTACGGTACAGTTTTTAAAGCTTATTAATATAATTTTTCCTTGAAGGTTTCTTGTTCCGGTAATAATTTCGCCAGTTACGGTAATATTACCTTCAAATTCAAGTGTTACAGTTTCACCTTCATAAATATCATATGCACGCAAATCTCTCGGTGACATATCTTCAATAGCAAGATTAATACCTTTTAATTTTCCTATTGGAGACCCAAAACCTTCTGGATGTTCTAAAGTACTATGACCTACTAATTCTTTATCACGGTTTGCTAATGCAGTTTTACCAGTGGTTTGGATGTAATGTACTTTTCCGTTAGTTTCTATAACATTAGTAAATACTCCCGAAATTTGTAAACCTGTACTTAATTCTATTGTACCTAGCGCGTTACTTTCTATTAATTTATTTACTGCGCTTGCGCCGCCAGTACGTAATGCCATAGTGTTTGCAAACTCTTCTAAAACTAAACTTAAGTGTGCAAAGTCTGGTGTGACAAATAGTTGTGGTTGTGGTTTTGTAATATCAAAATCCTGAAAAGTAGCTTCTATAGAGTACGGTAGTTTTTTTACTTTATCGGTCATGCACCAAGCACTTTCCCCGATAGAAGATAATAATCCAGCTCCGTAAATTTTAGGCTGTTCAAGTGTGCCAATTAAACCGTATTCTACAGTCCACCAATGTAAATTTCTTATTAAAGCCATTTCGCTTGGTTTACCCATATTTTGTTGTAAATCTTCAACTTTTTTTTCGGCTTTATCAATCTCGTCTTGTGGCGTATTTGGCGCTTCTTTTATTATAGAAAGATGTCTTACAGCATCATATAACTCGTAATCTTTTGCGCTACTAATTGCTTTGCAACCAATTTCACCAAAACGTCTTAAATATTCTGCATATTCTGGATTTGCAATAATTGGAGCATGTCCTGCGCCTTCATGAATAATATCTGGAGCAGGCGTATATTCAATATGTTCTAATTGTCTAATATCACTAGCAATAACTAAAACATTATAAGCTTGAAATTCCATAAACGCATTAGGAGGAATAAATCCATCTACTGCAACTGCAGCCCAACCAATTTCTTTTAAAATACGATTCATACCGTACATGTTTGGAATAGCATCAATACTAATTCCTGTTTGTTTTAAACCGTCTAAATAAGAATGATGAGCAACTTGGCTTAAGTAATCTACATTTTTTCGCATAGCATAGCGCCAAACGGCTTGATCAATAGCACTGTAATCCTCATAGTTTTGAGGTTTTATAAATTGCGTTAAGTGCTTAGGTAAGCGCTCTAAGATAGGATTAGTTTCGATATTTTTTAAGCTCATTGTAATAGGGTTTGCTATTATGTAAAAATACTAAAATTTACACTAAAAATAGAATGCTGTAAAACAGTATATTAGTCAATAAAAATTTTTAATTTTGTCTTAAAATATTAGACAAATGCTAACTCCTTTAAAATTTCAACCTCTATTTAAGTATAGAATTTGGGGCGGAAACAAATTAAAAACCGTTCTTAATAAAGATTACGATTCAGAATCAATTGGTGAGTCTTGGGAAATCTCTGATGTACCTAATGATGAAACAGTAGTTGCAGATGGATCATTAAAAGGTTACACTTTAAAACAACTAATAAAAGAGTTTAAAGGCGAATTTTTAGGAGAAAGCGTGTATAAACAGTTTGGTGAAGCTTTTCCGTTGCTAATTAAATTTATAGATGCAAAAACACCGTTATCTATTCAAGTTCATCCAAATAACGAGTATGCAAAAACACACCATAATTCTTTTGGGAAAAACGAAATGTGGTACATCATGCAAGCAGATCAAGACGCTAATATTATTGTAGGTTTTGAAAAAGAAATTGATAAAAAACAATTTAAACAGCATTTAGAAGATAAATCTGTTTTAGATGTAATGCATCATGAAAATGTAAAAAAAGGAGATGCATTTTATATTCCAACGGGACGCATACATGCTATTGGAGCAGGTGTAATGCTTGCAGAAATCCAGCAAACATCAGATGTAACTTATCGTGTTTATGATTATGATCGTGTAGACAAAACAACAGGTAAAACAAGAGAGTTACATACAGAGCAAGCTACAGAAGTGCTTGATTTTAATGTAGAAAGTAGCTACAAGACTGATTATCAAAAAGAATTAAATACATCTAATAAATTAATTCATTCTCCATATTTTAAATCTAATTTTCTACCAATTAAAGGAGAAGTAAAAAAAGATTACAGTAATGTAGATTCTTTTGTGATTTACATGTGTGTTTCTGGTCAAGCTGTAATTCAATATCAGCAAAAAGATTATGCTATAAACACAGGAGAAACCATTCTTTTACCAGCATCTGTAAATGACGTTATGTTAAAGTCTGATGACGCTCAAATTTTGGAGGTTTATTTTTAAAGACTAAACAAACATCTTAGTATATTTGCAGCATGATATTAGCATCACAAATATTATTTATTAGTACAACCGAAGTGTTTTTCATACTCTTGGTGGTTGTTATGCTGTTCGGAGCTAAAAATATACCAGATATCGCTAAAGGGTTAGGGAAAGGTATGCGAACACTAAAAGACGCTACCAACGATATTAAACATGAGATTACAAAATCTGCAGAAAATAATGGTATAGATACAAGCATTACCAAAGAAGTAAACGAAGAGTTAAACAAAGTAAAAGACGATTTAGAGCAGTTTACAGGTTCAATAAAACGTAACAAATAAAACTTTTTAGGACATTATAATAAGTGTCGCTCCATACTTTTATATCCTTTTTATTTTAGAAGAAAGTAGAAGAGAAAGCTATGTTTAAATCTCAGCTTTTTTAGTGCAATAGTATATTATACTTCAATGGGATTAATCGCTAAAATATATATTAAACTTCACACCAAACTTCTATTTTTTTAGAGAATTCATAATTTTATAAGTTAATATTTGTTAATTATTTATATATTTAATTGATTAACCGATAAACCAACAATTATGAAAACTTTTCCCTTAAAGCTAGCAATATTTTGTTTAGCAATTGTTTTTATGCAATCTTGTCAAGAAGAAGACGTGCATGAAGATCAATCTTTTTCAGAGCAACAAGTTAAAGATCCTTTAACAGTACAAGAAATTAATAGTAAAATAACCGAAAGTTTAGAAACTACTGGTGATTTTGATTGGAGCCAAGTAGATGCACATACACTTTGGAGTGCAGTTACACACGGTAATAATATTTTAACGATAGGTTACGGTCAAGAAGAAGAATATTTTAGTGAAGTAAAATCTGAAAGACTAAAACAAAACCTAGAAAATATTCTTCAAATTGTAGAAGCTACTGAAGGATATAAACGAAGCGAAAAAACATTGGTAGAGCACGATATTATTAATGTTGTTGATGTTCAGGTTGAAAATTTTGAAACAATAAAACGCTTAAAATCAACCAATGGTGTTAGGTATTTAGAGCCTAATGGATATAACCAATATTATTCTACTAACACGAGTAGTCAAAGATCTTTGTCAGATTCTGGATGTTCTAAAAATGGAGAAACTATAAATTCTGCACATTATTCTACAGTAGCGCCAAATAATGCGCAAGTGTCTTGGCACTTCTATCAGCACAATATTCCACAAGCATGGAACTATTCAACAGGATCAGGTATTACTGTAGGATTAATAGATACAGGTGTATCTCAATCTCAAACATTATTAAATAGTTCTGGATTTAACGACGGATATTCAAACGGTCGTTTTGTTCAAAAGTACGGGACATTTATAGATTCTTCTTGGTGGTGGAGCAGCAATTATGATGGTCCACATGATAAATGTGGTCATGGTACGCAAATGGGATCAACCATTGCTGCACCGCGTAACGATAACGGAATGCCAGTTGGTGTTGCTTATAATGCAAACCTTGTGGCTTACAGAGCTACGGAAGATGTAGTTTTAAATGATTATCACGAGCGTAAAGGTGTAAGTGATGCATTAACTCAATTAGGAAACAGAAGTGATGTTAAAATAATCTCGATGTCAATAGGTTATCCGTGGTCAATTGGTAATATAAAAGATGCTGTTAAATACGCATACAGTAAAGGAAAATTAATTTTTGCTGCTGGAGGAACATCAACTAGTTTTACCAATTGGTATGGTGTTATTTTTCCAGCAACTATGAGCGAAACTGTTGCAGTAACAGGTATTACAGATGGTGCTTATTATGAAACTTGCGATGTGTGTCACGAAGGTGATAAAATAGATTTTACTATCGTAATGGAAGGTGATAATAATACTAGTAAACATCCGCCAGTTTTAGGGTTTTATAACGGACAAAGACAATATACAGGCGGATCTTCTGTAGCTACAGCAACAACTGCTGGTATTGCTGCATTAGTTTGGTCTAAATATCCAAGTTGGAGTAGAAGCCAAGTCTTAAATAAGTTAAAGCAATCTGCACATTTATATCCTAATAAACATTCTAGTTTTGGTTACGGAACAATAGATGCTTTGCAAGCTGTACAATAATTAAAATGAAATAAGTCACAAAAAAACCTCTTCAACTTGAAGAGGTTTTTTTGCTTTTAAAGAGAGTAATTACTCTTAGTTTTAATTGAATTGTTTAGGATTTCTTATATAGCAAGCAAAAATAGTTGAAATCACAATTAATGCTGCGACCTCAAAAGGTTTATCCTTATAGATATGTATAAATACTATAAGAGTCATGTAAAGAGATAGTAAAAAAGTTCCTATAAACATCGTCTTGTTATAAAAAAATAATATCACTGAAACAAGTAAGAAAATCCCAGTAGAAATCATAACACTTGAATTAGAAATCACCTTTTCGTTCTGATTTGAATCAATAATTTTATCTACAGCATTTAATATATAAAAAATAGAGATTGCTACTGTTGGTAACCATTTCAAAATTAATATTATGATATCTCTTAACTTCATAAAACCTATTTTTTTCTACTAATAGTCAGTCCATCACGTATTGGTAGCAATACAGTTTCTATGCGATGGTCGTCTTTTAAAAGTGTATTAAACTCTAAAACAGCTTTTGTAGATGTATCTTTTTCGTTTAAAGGTTCAACTACTTTACCGTGCCATAAGACGTTATCAGATAGAATAATCCCGCCAGGATTTAGCTTTTCAATAATTAAATGAAAGTAATTAACGTAATTAGGTTTATCTGCATCAATAAATACTAAATCAAATGTCATATCTAAAGCAGGAATAATATCTAAAGCACTTCCTGTATGCTGAATGATTTGATCTCCATAAGCCGATTTATCAAAATATTTACGCTGAAAATCATGCAATTCTTCATTAATATCTATAGTATGAATTTGACCATTTTTATCTAAACCTTCAGCTAAACAAAGTGTTGCATAGCCTGTAAAAGTGCCTAATTCTAAAATAGTTTTAGGACGCACTAATTTAGAAATCATGCTTAACACACGACCTTGATACGGTCCAGAAAGCATAATAGGTTGTAAAATTTTTTGGTAGGTTTCTCTGGTTAGTTGTTGTAGTAATTCAGGCTCTTCTTCAGAATGTGCAACAACATAATCGTCTAATTTTTCTGGTAAAAAGTGCATTATCCTAAAATTCGCTTATATAATTTATCCTTTTCAGCTTGATCATTTCCGCAAAGCCAACGTATTACATTGTCTTCCCAAATTGCATCACGTTCGGTTTCATTAATAATATCTCTTTCTATAGCTAGATCTAATATTTTACCCGGATAAGAACTTTGTTTTACGCTTTCCATTTCACCTAAAGGATATGGATCATCTAATCCCATTAAGACTTGTTTAGATGTTTGATTTTTGATTAATAATTGAAGTCCGCCAGTATCGTGTACCAATGTATCAAAGAAAATATTAGGATGCGCTACAGCTTTTCTTGGGTGATGTTTACCTTCAAATAAATCTGGTCTACCATCAAATCCTTGTATGCGTCGTCCTAAATTAATCTGTGCCAATTGTCCGCCATGCGCAAAACAAGTTCGCATGTTTGGATACTTATCTTGATAGCCATTTAAGGTTAAAAAGTGATACGCATCTGCGCATTGTGCTAACATCCAAATGAGATGAAATCGCCACGATGTGTTTTCTAATTTGATAAATTTTTCACCATCATAAGGATGAATTTCAACAGCTAAATTATACTTATTGGCCAATTCAAAAATAGGCTCGTTTTCCTCATCAAAAATACAACGCCAAGTCCCAATCGTATCCATGTAATGCGTTGGTAGACACAATAAACGCATACCTAATTCTTCCACACAGCGTTCAATTTCCCAACAAGCACCACGTACAAATCCTGGATGCACTACAAATCCTGTCGTAAATTTACTTGGATTTTCATGCTGAATTTTTGCGTTAAAATCATTTTGAAAACGTAAGGCTTGCTTCATTTCTTCAACACGCAAACCATTACCATATAACTGAGATAAGTTTAACACAACTGCATGGTCTATTTTGTTGCGCTCCATCCATTCTAATTTTTCATTTAAGAAAAAACTAGAATCTGTAATGGGTCTATTCCAATCTTTTTGAAGCATGTATTTACGGTCTTTATCTACCCAAAAAATACCTTTGTCTTTCATAAATTGCGGAATTTCTTCCGGATAAGGAAGTAAGTGTGAATGACCGTTAATTCTTAGTTTGCGTTTGCTCATTTGTTTAAGGGATTACCAAATTTTAAATTTTAGTAGCTGTTTTTCTGTTGGTTAGATGTAATTGGGTTTATTTTTTAAAAGCACCTTTTTTAACCATATCGTTATAACGGTCAAAAATAGCAGGCATATCAGTTTCTATATTATCAAGCATAAACTCTTCTTCATAAATCAAACTTGTATCCTCATCCGAGTACCATTGTAATTTATCCATAACACCTTCTGGTCTTGGATATTCGATCACCAAACCAACAGTGTTTGCACTACGTTGAGGTGAATGTGGTACTTTTGGCGGTAACACAAAAATTTCACCTTCTTTAATATGGATATCTTTTGGTTTACCATCTTCAATCACCTTTAAGACCATATCACCTTCAATTTGATGGAAAAATTCAGGTGTTTCATTATAGTGATAATCTTGTCTGTCGTTTGGTCCACCAACAACCATAACAATAACATCGGCATCTTTCCAAACCACTTTGTTACCAACAGGTGGTTTTAATAAATGACGATTTTCTTCAATCCATGCTTTAAAATTAATAGGCGGAAATAATTTGCTCATAATATAATATTTTGGGCGTTACCCTATCGGGTCAGGCTTTACGCTATATCTTTTTTACTTGTTTTCGATACATTTTGCTCATGCTTCGCAAAACACTCAAACTGACGTAAAAAAGGATGTCGCTTCAATCCTTAACGCAGATTCATCAATTCAATAAAATTAAGAATAATATTTTTGAAATATTAGGCTTATAAACTTTTTGTTCTACCACCATCAACCGGAAGGTTAATTCCGTTAATGTAACTCGCTTTTTCACTTGCTAAAAAGGTGATAGCAGCTGCTAATTCTTCTGGTTTTGCAAAACGTTTTGCTGGTACAGCGCTTTTCATGGCATTAGTAGATTCTTCTTCTGTTTTACCAGTTTTAGCACTTTTGTTTTTTATGATTTCGGTTAAACGTTCTGTTCCAGTTGCGCCAGGTAATACGTTGTTTACGGTGATCCCAAATTGTCCAAGCTCGTTAGCCAAGGTTTTACTCCAGTTGGCTACAGCACCACGAATGGTATTGCTAACACCAAGTCCATCTAATGGCTGTTTTACAGATGTAGAAATGACATTGATAATTCGTCCATATTCTTCATCTTTCATAAACGGAACAACAGCTTGAGCCAATACATGATTGCACTTTAAATGCTGTGTAAAAGCGCTTTCAAATTCTTCAATTTTTGCATTAAAAACTGGTCCGCCAGCTGGTCCGCCAGTATTGTTTACCAACACATGAAATCCGTGATTGTTTTTGATGTAGCTTTCAACTTTTTCTTTTAATTCCATCGGATTAGAAAAATCAGCTACGATATAATCGTGGTTTCTGTGTTTTGGTAATTCGGCTAAAACTGCCTTTAGCTTGTCTTCGTTTCTTGCTACTAGTGTGATATTTGCACCTTCTTCAGCTAAAGCTAAAGCAGTTGCTTTACCAATTCCTGCTGTGCTGCCACAAACTAGTGCGTATTTGTTGTTTAGTTTTAAGTCCATAATAACTTCCTGCGTAGGCAGGAATCTTTTTAGTTTATATTGTTAAATGAGATTCCTGCTTTCGCAGGAATGACATTAATACTTTATACATACATTCTTGGCTTCAGTAAAAAAGCGTAAAGCTTCAAATCCACCTTCGCGACCAACACCGCTTGCTTTTACTCCGCCAAAAGGTGTACGTAAATCGCGCATCATCCAAGTGTTTACCCAAACGATACCAGCTTGTAGTTGGTTACTCATTCGCATGGTGCGTTTTAGATTGTTAGTCCAAAGTGTTGCTGATAAACCGTATTTTACTTTGTTAGCCATTTCTAACACGTCGTCTTCAGTTTTAAATGGCATAATGGTGACTACTGGTCCAAAAATTTCTTCTTGATTCACTCGACAATCATCTGTTTTAACCTCAATAACCGTTGGTTGTAAATAGTAGCCGTTTTCGTAACCTTCAACCGAAACTTCGTTTCCGCCACATAAAATAGTTGCGCCTTCTTCTTTAGCAATTTCGATGTAGCTTTTCACCTTTTCAAGATGCGGTTTTGAAACTAGAGCACCAATATTAGTATCTGTTTCAGATGGATGACCAATTTTTAAGCTTTTAACTTTGTCTACAAAGTCAGTTTTAAATTTCTCATAAATTGTTTCCTCAACAAAAATTCGGCTTCCGCATAAACAAATCTGACCTTGATTAGCAAACGATGAACGTACAGTTGTGTTCAGCATATCATCATAATCGCAATCAGCAAAGATGATATTTGGGTTTTTTCCACCTAATTCTAAAGACAATTTTTTAAACATTGGTGCGGCAACTTTGGCAATATGCGCGCCAGTTGCTGTTCCTCCAGTAAAACTAATAGCTTTGATGTTTGGATGCTCTACAATAGCTTGACCTGTCGTAGTGCCTAAACCGTGAACAATATTTAAAATGCCTTTAGGTAAACCAGCTTCGTTGCAAATTTCGCCTAACAAATAAGCCGTCATTGGTGTGACTTCGCTTGGTTTGGCAACGACACAATTACCTGCAGCGATTGCTGGTGCGATTTTCCAAGTAAAGAGATATAGTGGTAAATTCCATGGACTTATGCAGCCAACAACACCAATAGGTTGGCGAAGTGTATAATTTACCGCATTTTGTCCCACACTTTCGTGACTTTCGCTTGCAAATTGAGTAATGGCATTTCCGAAAAACCTGAAATTACTAGCTGCTCTTGGTATATCTACCATTTTAGCGAGACTTACTGGTTTTCCGTTGTCCTTACTTTCGGCTTCTGCAAAACGGTCTAAATTAGCTTCTAATAATTCTGAAATCTTAATTAGAATTCTGCTACGTTCTTCTAAAGTAGTTTGGCTCCAACTAGGAAAAGCAGATTTAGCAGCTTTGTAAGCTTGCTCTACATCTTCTTTTGATGAGTTCGGAATTTGTCCATAAACTTCACCGTTTGAAGGATTGTAGTTGTCAATCCAACTGTTAGATGATGGGTTTTCAAATTGACCGTTAATGTAATTTTGTATGTTCATTATTCTGATTAGTCATTTCGAACGAATGTGAGAAATCACATGATGAGATATCTCGACTGCGTTCGACATGACAGTTTTATTGTTTTTTATACGCCATCACCTTAATCTCAACCAATAAGTCTGGATGTGGTAATTGGTGTACAGCAACAGTTGTTCTGGTTGGTCCAGTTTCTTTTTCAAAAAATTCGGCGTAGGCTTTGTTATAACCTGCAAAATCATTCATATTTACTAAAAAGGTAGTTACATCAACCACGTCTTTTAGACTGGCACCAACGGTTTGTAAATTTTTATCGATGTTTTTTAAAACTTCTCTGGTTTGAATTTCGATATCTAATTTTTTGGTGTTCATTTCGTCGATAAGTTCTACACCAGCAATTGTATTGTCTGCGCGTCTTGAACTGGTTCCTGATACGAAAATGAAATCGCCAACCACTTTTACGTGTGGATATGCGCCTCTTGGTGTTACTTTAGTTCCTTCGTTTGTGTTCATATTGGTTGTCATTCTGAACTTGATTCAGAATCTATTTTTTGATTATTTTATCTTCCTGAGACTTCTCGACTGCGCTCGAAGTGACAAAATGTTTTAGTGATGCATCGTTTTTGCAACGTTATCATCGTCTATAATATCGTTAGTTTTTTCTTGTACTTTTTGTAAAGCCTTTTCTAATTGCTCATAAGTCATATCTGCTGTTATCGATATTTCGTTATCTGCAATCATGTTTAGAATGGCTTTGTCTTGGGCACGACCTTTGGTCATAGCTTCGTGATAGCCAATGTTTTCATTGAATGTGACCATCGAATATTTTGAAAAATAGTGCTCTGGGAAATGTTTTTCTAATTGCATTTCTAGCTGGCGCTTTGTTTTGAACATTGGATTAGCAACGTGATCTCGCATTTCGTAATAGTTCTCTTCGGCTAATTCGCCAATAGCGTCTGCATCTGCTTTTCTTACCGACTGATAGGTTTTAAAAATGGTTTCCCAATCGCCTTCATGTTTATCGATAATGCTATCTAATACCGCTACATCTTCAAAAGAGGCATTCATTCCTTGTCCGTAAAACGGAACAACAGCATGCGCGGCATCACCTAAAATTAAAGTGTTGCCTTGATAATGCCAAGGTGAACATTTTATAGTCCCTAAAGCACCTGTTGGATTGTTTGCAAATTCTTCAGCAATATTTGGAATTAGCGCTAAAGCATCAGGAAATTGCGCTTGGAAAAAGGCTTTTATGTTGTCTTCTGTATCTAAATCTTTGAAATTATACTCGCCTTCTTCATGGCTTAAAAACAGAGTTACCGTAAAACTTCCGTCTAAATTAGGTAAAGCGATAAGCATATATTCGCCTCTTGGCCAAATGTGTAAATAGTCTTTACTTATTTGATGACTTCCGTCTTTGGCTGCAGGAATTTCTAATTCTTTATAACCGTGCGTTAGGAAGTTTTGAGAAAAACTAAACAAGAATTTACGCTGCAAAAAGTAGCTTTTTCTTAATTCTGAACCTGCACCATCAGTACCAAAAATAACATCTGCAGTGACGTTAAACGTTTCTTTTGTATTTCGGTTTACAAAATGAACGGTGTTTGTATCTAAATCTACGGTTTCACATTCGGTATTAAAATTAATGGTTAGATTGTCGTATTTATCGGCTTCGGTTAGTAGCATTCCGTTTAAATCGCCTCTTGAAATTGAGTTGATGTATTCGTTATCACGACCAGAATAGTTAGAAGCAAAGGTATTACCTTCGGTATCATGCATGAGTCTGCCTTTCATTGGGATACAAATCTCACGCGCTTTATCTTCAACATTAGCTAAACGTAAGGCTTTGAATCCGCGATCTGATAAGGCAAGGTTGATAGAACGACCTGCAGAAATGTCTGTTGTACGAAGATCTGGTCTACTTTCATAAACATTAACGTTGTAACCTCTTTGCGCTAAACGAAGCGCTAAAAGTGAACCGCATAAACCTGCGCCAATGATTAATATGTTTTCTTTTTGTTTCATTATGTTAGTTGTCTGGTCGAGCGCAGTCGAGACCTTTTTTGGAACCTCTCGACTGTGCTCGAGATGACTATTTAATTTAAAATTTCTTTCAACTTTTCAACCATTCTAAATACATCTTCAAAACTGTTGTAAAGTGGTACTGGTGCGCAACGGATTACATCAGGTTCGCGCCAGTCTGTAATAATATTGGCTTTGGTTAATTTGTGATGTAAACTTTTATCGGCATCTTTAACTTGAATCGATAATTGGCAACCACGTTGTTTTGGATCTGTTGGTGTGATTATTTTTATTTTATCGTTGTTTAATTCATTAATTAAAAACTCAAAATAACCTGTTAATTGTTCTGATTTTTTGCGTAAAGCTTCCATACCAACCTCATTAAACATATCTAATGACGCTTTTATGGCAGCCATAGATAAAATTGGCGGATTACTAAGTTGCCAACCTTCGGCGCCAGGTGTAACATCTAACGGTTGACGCATATTAAAACGCGTGTCTTTATTGTGACTCCACCAACCTGCAAAACGCTTTAAATCTTTATTGTGTGCGTGTTTTTCGTGAACGAAAAGTCCGCCTAAACTACCTGGTCCAGAGTTTAAATATTTGTAAGTACACCAAGCTGCAAAATCTACGCCTGAGTTATGTAATTCTGGTTGAATGTTTCCTACACCATGTGCTAAATCGATACCAACCATACAGTTTTTGGCGTGACCAAGCTCTGCGATACGCTTTATATCTAAATATTGACCTGTGTAATAATTAACGCCGCCAATTAAAAGTAAAGCGATTTCATCACCTTGTTGATCTAGGATTGTTTCTAAATCTTCAATATTTAATAATTCTTCGCCTTCTCGAGGTTTCCACTCAATTAAACCTTCATTTGCATCAAAACCATGAAAATCTAATTGTGTTTGTACTGCATATCGATCTGATGGAAATGCATCACTTTCTATAACAATTTTGTATTTGGTTTTGGTTGGTTGATAAAAACTAACCATAAGTAAGTGTAGGTTAGTGGTTAGCGTGTTCATCACTACAACTTCAATAGGCTTTGCGCCTACGATTTTTGCCATACTTTCAGTCAAGAATTCGTGATATGGCATCCATGGGTTTTTAGCTTCAAAATGACCTTCTACACCAAGGTTTGCCCAATCGTTTAATTCTTGTTGAATGTAATTTTGTGTACTTTTTGGTTGTAATCCTAGCGAGTTTCCTGTAAAGTATAACCAGTCGTTTCCTTCTTTGTCTTTTGGAATATGAAATTGATTGCGGTAATACGCTAATGTGTCGTTTTGGTCTTGTGTTTTTGCGTAATCAAGACCGGTTTTATAGTTGGTCAATTGTATATTTTTTTGCGTTGCTAACAAAAATAACATAAATTTATTAAGTACTTAAAGATTACTAGCGTTGTAATTGTTATAATTACATTAGTAGTTTAATTTTTTTGATTGATTTTTTATGAAACTAACTTTAACGTAAATGATAAGAGATTTTCTACGTAAATATCAAAGATGGTATATCTCTTATCTAGATATGCAAAATCATAAAAATGAAACAGATCGTTTATCTTATTACAGGGATAAACTTTTTATTTCAATAATAACTTTAACCGTTTTGCTAGGTTCTGTAGCTTATGTGCCAAGTATTACAGCAGCAATAGTTTTAGATAAATTGTTTATTTTATACATAGATACGTTAGCTATAATTTTATTGTTTTTTGCTTTTTTCTATAAGCCACTTCGTTTAAAACATAGAAAACAAATTTTTACTGTTAACTTTTTTGTGCTTTCACTTTGTCTGGTTTTGGATTTAGGATTAGGAGGAAATGGACCAATTTTACTTTATATGGTTAGCATACTTGTAACACTCTATAGTGGTACAAAAGCAGGTGTTTATACGGTTTTACTTACAGCATTATTTTATTTTTTAGTATTAGTTATAAAATATTTTAAAATTATTGAAATTAATTTTTATGTAGAAGGTCCGTTTGAAGGGTTAATGACTGTATTTATTAATAATATATTATTCTCTTTACTTACTGTGTTTTGTGTGGCATTTTTAATTAAACAGCTAAATAAAGCATTACTTAAAGAAGCAGAGCTTCAGGATAGATTGATAGAAGAAAATAAATTAACAATTAAAGCTAAAGAAGAAGCAGAGCAATCGGATAGGTTAAAAACAGCCTTTTTGGGTAACATGAGTCATGAAATTAATACACCTATGTACAGTGTTTTGGGTAGTGCAGCGTTATTAAAATCGAGTTTAAATATTGATGAAAAAAATAAAGAATACTTCAATATCATAGAAACTAATAGTAATAAAATACTGAAAGTATTTAATGATGTTGTAGAAGTATCCAAAATAGAGTCTGGTTTATATACTATTAATAAAGAGTCTATAAATATAGAAAGTCTTTTAGAAAACGTAAAAACAGACCTTTCCCCTTTAGCTAAAGCGCATAAAGTTAAACTAATGATTACTGTAGAAATAAAGCAAGGGTATAGGCTATTGAGTGACCAAGAAAAGCTTTATGAAGCACTTAAACACTTAGTGAAAAATGCTATTACATTTACTAAACCTTATGGAGTAGTAAATGTAATTTGTAATATTTTAAACGATAAAAAAGTAGAGTTTAAAATTCAAGATACGGGTATTGGTATAGCCGACAAAGATCTAGATAAAGTAAGATTGCCTTTTTATAAAGTAGATTTAGATAATGAGTCTGCTTTACATGGTACAGGACTTGGGTTAACCATTGCTAATGCTTATATAAATATCTTAGGAGGAAAAATAAAAATAGAAAGTGCCTTAGGACATGGTACCCAGATCTACTTTACACTAGAAGACTACAAAAAAGCGCCTTGATATAATCAAAGCGCAAATATATATAGACGCCAAATGGCGGAAAATGTAAGCTATACGTTTTAAGTTTTAAACCCACGTGAAACTTACATTATATAAGACAAAATTAAGATTAAAAAACCGAAAGGTTTATTCTGTGGTAACTTTTATATCAGTAAAGTTTAAATTCCAATTTACATCTGCTTGTTTATGCTCTAAAGCAATTTTAATACCATTAAAATCTTTGTGATTTTCAAAAGTTGTAATTAATGAAGCCTCTTTTTTATTTCCTTCTCTATAAACCCATTCGGTAATAAGGTAATTATCATTAAAATAAAAATCATAAGCGTCACCAGGTGTATATCCTCCATTATTAGGATAGGTAATAGTTATTTTATTAGTTTCTAATTTACTTATTGGTGCTTTAGCTTTTACAACTTTTGATATTGTAGCACTTTTATCCCACATTAATTGGAATGGAGTTAACAACCAGAATTTATCATTAATAAAGCCTTGATCTGCTTTTATAGATGTACTATCAATAGATTTTCGGTTGTAAGTAATTGTATCTTTAGCAGTAATTAAAGTTACATCATTACTTTTAGGTTTCCATATCCAAGAGCGTTGGTAATGAGAACTATCTCTATCTACATTAAAAGTAAATGCTATTTCTTTAATGTTTTTAAACTGCTTAAACCCATAGTTGTTGGCAATTTTATCGGCAGTAGTAATTGGTATTGATTCTTCTTTTTGGATTTGTTTAGTTTCATTTTTACAACTAAAAAGTAAAATTGAAAGTATAGAAATTGTATAAAGTAATCTCATAAGTTTTTTTGCAAAAATACGTAATAGAAATTCGGAATCAATTTTTTAGTTTAATTTTAGATGAAATTTATCATCATTAATTTACAAAAATGAAAGACCTTAACGACGCCTTTAATACAAACAAAGCCACTTGGAATGAAAAAGTAAAAGCGCACGCCAATAGTGACTTTTACAAATTAGAAGCATTTATAAATGGTGAAAACTCTCTTAATACATACGAGTTAAAAGCTATACCAGATGTAAAAGGTAAGTCGTTATTGCATTTGCAATGTCATTTTGGTCAAGACACCTTAAGTTGGAGTAAGTTAGGCGCAAAGTGCACAGGAGTAGATTTAAGTGATGAAGGTGTAAAACTTGCGCAACAATTAAACAATCAATTAAAATTAGATGCCAATTTTGTGTGTTGTAATGTTTTGGATACATCACAACATGTAAAAGAGCAGTTTGATATTGTTTTTACTAGTTATGGTGTAATAGGTTGGTTGCCAGATTTAAAACCTTGGGGAAAAATGATTGCAGAGCGTTTAAAAGAAGGAGGTACATTTTATATGGTCGAGTTTCATCCAATAGTTTGGATGTTTGATTATTTAGACGGACAACCAAAAATGAAATATGGTTACATGCAAGATGAAGCTATTTATGAAGAATACGAAGGGACTTACGCAGATACTGATTCTAAAATGATAAGTAAAGAATATGGATGGAACCATGGTTTAAGCGAAGTCATTAACGCATTAACCGAAGCTGGTCTACGTATTGATTATTTAAACGAGTATGATGAAAGTCCTTATAACGTAATTCCAAATTTAGAAAAAACTAAATCTGAAATGTACGTTACTAAAGATAAATTGTATCCTTTAATTTTTGAGATAAAGGCTAGGAAAGTTTAGTGTTTTTCCTTTAAAACTTCAGGCATTTTAGCTTGAAACTTTTTTAAACGAGGTATAGAAACGTTTTGTATATATGGGTTTTCAGGATGTAGCTTCTCATAGTTTTGGTGATAGTCTTCTGCTTTCCAAAATTTTTGGAATGGATAGACTTCTGCAGCAATTGTTGCATTTAATTGTTTAGCTAAAGCAGCTTTTTTCTCTTCTATAATTTTCTTTTGTGCATCATTATGATAAAAAATAATAGAACGGTATTGAGATCCACGATCTGGTCCTTGTCCATTAACTTGTGTTGGATTTTGCGAAGCAAAATATACATCTACTAAGGTTGAAAAACTAACAACTTTAGGGTCGTAAATTACTTCTACAGCTTCGGCATGACCTGTTAATCCAGTGTTGCTTTTCTCGTAAGTTGGGTTTTGTGTATATCCGCCAGAATAACCACTAATAGCTTCATCTACACCTTTAACACTTTCGTAAACAGCTTCTACACACCAAAAACAGCCACTAGCAAAATATGCTTTAGCTAATCCGTTTTTTAAAGGTACTTCAATAGGTTTAGCGTTTTTTACTGCTTCTTGTTTTGGATTTGTTTGAGCTTGATTATTACAGCTAAAAAGTAGCGTAAGTAATAGGATAGGTAGTAATCGTTTCATAATAAATTTCTTTTTCATCTTTAGACGTAAAAATTACTAAAGCCTTAATTTGTTTTTTATAAAATTGTCTTAAAAAAAAAAGAGCCTTCAATTTATTGAAGACTCTGATAAAATATTTGTTTTGTTATATAGCTTAAGATGATAACTTAGCAAATAACTTGTTCATTTTTTCTTGCTCTTCGTCTGCTAAAGCTGAATCTACTAAGATACGTCCACTGTGCTCGTCTGTAATAATTTTTTTACGTGATGCAATTTCCATTTGTACTTGTGGCGGAATTGTAAAGTAAGATCCTCCAGATGCACCTCTTTCAATCGGTACAACAGCTAATCCGTTTTTTACGTTTGCTCTTATTCTCTCGTAGGCTTTTACTAAACGATCTTCTATTTTATTTTTAGACTCTTCAGACTTTTCAATTAAAGCTTTTTCTTCTTTTTCAGTTTCTTTTAAAATAGCGTCTAATTCACCTTTTTTGTGTTTAAGGTGTGTTTCACGATCTTTAGTATGCTCTTTAGTTTTAGCAATTACTTCTTTCTTTTGCTCGATTTGAGCTTTAAATTCTCTAATGTGCTTTTCAGCTAATTGAATTTCTAATTCTTGATATTCAATTTCTTTACTTAAAGAGTTAAATTCTCTGTTATTTCTAACATTTTTTTGTTGTTCTGTGTACTTTTTAATTAAAGCTTTAGATTCTTCAATTAAATTTTTTCTATCAGAAATTTCAGTATCAATATTATTAAGACTTTCTTCTAATTTTTCTAGTCTTGTTTTTAATCCCGCAACTTCATCTTCTAAATCGCTAACCTCTAAAGGTAGTTCTCCACGAACGTTTCTTATCTCGTCTATTCTAGAGTCGATTAATTGTAGATCGTATAATGCTCTTAAACGTTCTTCTACTGTTGCTTCTTTCTTCTTTGCCATATTTTAAAAATACTTAACAGGATTGGTATTTGTGTTTGATAAAACGAATGCAAAATTAGGAATTTTTTTTGTAAGTATTGCTACTAAACCGTTTTTTGTGTACTGTTCGCTCTCGTAATGTCCAATATCTGCTAAAAGGATGTTGTTTTCTGCTTGGAAAAAGTCGTGATATTTAAGGTCTGCAGTGACATAAGCGTCTGCGCCTGATGCTTTTGCAGCACCAATAGCAAAGCTGCCAGAACCACCTAAAACAGCTACTTTTTTGATTGGTTTTTCTAAAAATTGAGTGTGTCTAATGTTTGAAACCTTCATTTTTTGCTTAAGATGATTTAAAAAATCAACTTCTGTCATAGCGGTTTCAAATTCAGCAATCATTCCCATTCCTATATTTTGATTTGTGTTTTCTAAAGTAGTTACCTCGTAAGCAACTTCTTCATAAGAATGTGATTTAAATAATGTTTCTAAAACTTTGTTTTCTAAGTGTTTAGGAAATGTAATGCCAATTTTTGTTTCGTTTTCGTAATGTGTTTCACCAATATTACCAATAGTAGGATTTGCGTCTTCGTTAGGATTGAATGTGCCAATACCTTCTACGTTAAAACTACAATGGTTATAATTACCGATGCTTCCTGCTCCTGCGCTAAATAGTGCATTACGAAGTTGTTCTGCTTCTGCTTTAGGAACAAATGTTGTTAGTTTTTTTATGGTTTGTTTTTGCGGAATTAAAATGCGTTGATTAACCAAGCCTAATCGGTCACAAAGCATAGCGTTTACACCTTTTTTGTAATTGTCTAAAGCGGTATGGATGGCATAAATAGCAATATCGTTTTTTATGGCTTTTAACACAGTGCGCTCTACATAATTTTTGCCTGTTAAGCTTTTTAAACCTTTAAAAATAATAGGATGAAAACTGATTATTAAGTTGCAATTTTTTGCAATAGCTTCTTCTACAACATCTTCAGTTGTGTCTAATGTGATTAAAGCCGAAGTTACTTCGGTATTTTTATTGCCAACCAAAAGACCAACATTGTCAAAATCTTCTGCATAGTGTAATGGTGCATCTTCTTCTAAAGCGTTAATAATGTCTTTTATTAGCATACTTTTTTAGGTTTAATAATTTAAAACAAATATAAAATATTTACTTTCGTTACTGTAATCTGTTTAAATAAAACAGAAATTTTATCTTAAAATGAAGTTTATAAGAATCATACTTTTTCCTTTTGTGCCAATTTATTTTTTAGTGATTTGGTTTAGAAATTTAGCTTACGATAAAGGTTGGTTTAAGTCCACGAGCTATGATTTTCCTATAATCTGTGTTGGTAATTTAAGTGCAGGAGGTACAGGAAAAACACCAATGGTTGAATACTTAATTAGGTTACTAAAAGAAGAAACAAATTTAGCTACTTTAAGTAGAGGTTACGGAAGAAAAACAAAAGGATTTTTATTAGCAGAAGATAATATTACAGCTACGGAATTAGGTGATGAGCCATTTCAATTTTATCATAAATTTAAAGATGAAATTACAGTTGCAGTTGATGAAGATAGGCAACATGGCATATCAACATTAAGAGCTTTAAAAACAAAACCAGAAGTTGTTATTTTGGATGATGCGTTTCAGCATAGAAAAGTAAAAGCAGGTTATAATGTTTTACTAACAACGTATAATAATCTTTATGTAGATGACTTTGTTTTACCAACAGGAAATCTACGCGAACCAAAAAAAGGGGCAAAAAGAGCTAATATAATTGTGGTAACTAAATGTCCTGAATTTTTGAGTCAAAATGATAAAGAAGCTATTGTTTTAAAATTGAAACCAAAGGTATATCAACATGTGTTTTTTAGTCATATTGGTTATGGTAATTCTGTTTTAAATGAAACGCAGAAGGTTAGTGTAAACAAACTTGAATCTTTTACTTTAGTAACTGGTATTGCAAATGCAAAGCCTTTAGTGAATTATCTAAAATCTCAATACTTAGATTTTAATCATATCGAGTTTAAAGATCATCATAATTTTACTGAAAACGATATTAAAAAGCTTTCAGAATTAGATAAGATTGTGACTACAGAAAAAGATTATATGCGTCTTAAAAATGAAGCTGTTTTAAAAGGTAAATTATACTTTTTACCAATTAAAACGGTTATTGATAATTCAGAACAATTTGATGCTTTAGTTAAAGCGTTTACTCTTGGCTAATTTGAGAACCATCAGACATTAAAGCATTGTAAAGTTTACGCTCAAAATCTTCTTGTTTAAAAGGTTTAGGTATGATGTCTGTAAACCCAGCTTCGTCAAATTCTTGCATTTTATCTTCAATAGTAACTGCTGTTAATGCAAAAATGGTTAATTCTCTATCAAATGCTCTAATCATTCTTGTGGCTTCAATACCGCTTATTCCAGGCATGTGTATATCCATTAAAACAACATCGTAACTGCCTGTTTTAACTTTGTCTACAGCTTCTTCACCATTATCTACAACGTCACAGTATAAATTCATTTTATTTAGAATTTTACGTGTAATCATTTGGTTAATTTTGTTGTCTTCTACAACTAAAATCTTAATGTTACTTAATTCTATTTCGTCTACATCTTTAAAGTAAGTCGTTTTTTCTATTTTAACTTCTTCGTGACTTCTTTTTAAAGGTAATTCAAAGTAAAAAGTGGTTCCTTTTCCAAGTTCGCTTTTTAAATAAATCTTTCCTTTTAAAATGTCTATTAATCCTTTTACGATAGAAAGTCCTAGACCAGTACCGCCATATTTACGGTTTATTTGAATAGAGCCTTGAGAGAAACTTTCAAATAAATTTTGTTGCTTCTCTTCACTTATACCAATACCATTATCTTCAATTTCAAATCTAACTTCAAGATTATCTCCAGATACTTTTTGCTGAATAATTCTTATCCAAATATCACCGTCTTTAGTAAATTTTATAGAGTTACCAATTAGATTAATTAAAATTTGAGATATTTTTAATTGATCGGCATTAAAGTTTTCTGGTAGATTACGGTCGTATTCAAAATGAATGTTAATATTATTATCTAACGCAGAATTGTTTAATGCAGAAATAACGTTCTCTACTTTCTTTTTTAGGTTGAAAACTTCTGGTTCTACATCTACTTTATTAGCTTCAATTTTGTTAATTTGAAGGATGTCATTAATAAAAGTTAGTAGATAATCTCCTGAAAATTTTAGAGACTTTAAATGCTGTATTTGTTCAGGCTTTGGATCTTCTTCTAATAACATATTTGTAAGTCCTGTAACGGCATACAAAGGTGTTCTTAGCTCATGCGTTACTGTAGATAAGAAGTTTGCTTTAGTTTTTGTAGCAAGCTCTGCTTTTTCCATTGCAACGGTAAGCTCTGCATTTTTCTTATGTAAAATGTTGTTAGATTTTAGTCTAATATTATTGTTTTTGTAAAGCGATAATGTTAATAAAGAAAGAATAGTAATTAAAGCAATACTTAATATGGTAGTTAATTTTTCTAACCATGAAGAGTTTGCTTCTTTTTGTAAATCTGCTTCTCTTTCTTTTTGATACTCTATTGGGTTTTCATATAAAAAATCTAGTTTTTTATCTTCTGCTAAATAAGAGCGTTTTACTTGAAGCAAAGAGTCATTTAATTTAAGGTGCTTTTTTAGTAGAGAATTAGACGTTTTATAGTCGCCAGCTGCTTCTTTAATGTCGCTTTTTATTTTATAACCAGTGCTTATAATATCTATAAACCCATTTTTTTCTGCAATTTGAAATCCTAAATCAGCTAGTTCTTCTGCCTCTTCAATGTTGTTTAAAGCAGCTTTTGTTAGTCCAGATTTTAAGTAGTTTATACTTAATAATTGATTGTGTTGATATCTTTTTGAAAGGCTAATAGCATCTTCATATAACTCATCTGCCATTTCATAGTTTTTTAAAATGTAGTAAGCGTCTGCTTTATACATTTTAGTTTCTGCTTCAAAGGAGTGTAAATCTTCGTTTTCAAAAATCACTTCTGCAGAATTAAAGTAATCTATAGCGTTATTGTATTCCTTTTTTTGATTAAGATATACTAATCCTAGGGTTTTATAGGTTTCTGCAATATTTATATTGTCTTTAGCAAAGCGCTGTTTTTCTATTGCTTTAACAAGTATTTTGGTGGCTTCTTCTGGGTTTTCTTGTATGTAATACAATTTACCCATTTTTGAGTAGATTAAGCCAATACTTTTATTGTCATTAATTTGTTGTGCTAATTCTAGTGCTTGTTCTAAGTCGTCTTGAGCTTTGTAATACTCGTTATTGTCTATGTTTTTTTGAGCAAAATTAATGTCAAAATCTATACTTTCTTGAATTGACTCAATTTCAGTTTGAGTTAATTCTTCTTGAGCAAATAGATTAAGACCAAATAGGCCTATAAATAAGTATAGTAGGTATGTTTTGGTTAGGGTACTCATAGCATTACACATCAAACAAATATAAATATTTATCAGATAAAATTAACTATTTATTCGATAAATAGTTAATTAAGTCAATAATTCTGCTAGAGTAACCAGTTTCGTTATCGTACCAACCAATAATTTTTACCATATTACCTATGACAGAGGTCATTTGAGAATCGAATATACATGAATGTGTATTGCCAACAATGTCAATAGATACTATAGGGTCTTCTGTATATTCTAAAACGCCTTTAAATTGGTTTTTTGAAGCATTTTTAAAAGCTTGATTAACCTCTTCAATTGTTACTGTCTTTTTAACATTAAAAGTAATATCTGTTAAAGATCCGTTAGCAACTGGAACTCTAATACCACAACCACCAATAACATCTGATAATTCAGGAAAAATTTTAGTTAAAGCTTTTGCTGCTCCAGTTGTGGTTGGGACAATGCTTTGTCCAGCAGCTCTGGCACGACGTAAATCTCTGTGAGGTTGGTCGTGTAAACTTTGATCTGTAGTATAAGAGTGTACTGTTGTAATGTAAGCTTGATCTATACCACACAAATCATTAATGATGTTAATCATTGGTGCAGCGTTGTTAGTAGTACAAGAGGCGTTAGATATTATTTTTTCTTCGCCATTAATACTGCTTTCATTAACACCTAAAACAATGGTTTTAATATCATCTTCGGTTGGAGGAACACTTAAAATTACTCGTTTAGCTCCGTTCTTTAAATGAAATTCTAAATCTTCAGACGTTTTAAATTTTCCTGTAGACTCAATTACAAAATCAGGGTTTACTAAAGACCAATCGGTCTCTTTAGGATGCTTTTTGTTAAATAATGGGATTGATTTATTATTAACTATTATTGTATTTTCTGTTGAAGAAATTTCAGCAGGAAAAACACCATGTATACTATCGTATTTTAATAAATGAGCTAATGTTTTAGCATCTGCCAAATCATTTATAGCAACAACCTTTATCGATGGATGATTATGTAATAATCTAAAAACACGTCTACCAATACGACCAAAACCGTTAATAGCAACCGTTATCATTAATTAATATGTTTTTGAGCTTTGTAAGATGAACGAACTAAAGCGCTACTTTCTACATGTCTAAAACCTAATTTAAGTCCTATTTCTTCGTATTCTTTAAATTCGTCAGGCATAATAAAACGCTTTACCGGTAAGTGTTTTTTACTTGGTTGTAGGTATTGTCCAATAGTTACAACATCTACGTCGTTTTCTTTAAGATCGTGAAGTGTTTCAATAACTTCTTCTCTAGTTTCGCCTAAACCTAACATTATACCAGATTTTGTACGGCGTTGTCCTTGCTGTTTTAAATATTTTAAAACTTGCATACTACGGTCGTATTTTGCTTGTATACGTACTTCTCTAGTTAAGCGTCTTACGGTTTCTATGTTGTGCGAAATAACTTCTGGAGCAACATTGATAAGTCTATCAATATGCATTTCGATACCTTGAAAGTCTGGAATTAAAGTCTCCATTGTTGTTTCAGGATTCATGCGTCGTACAGCTTTAACAGTTTCTGCCCACATGATACTTCCCATGTCTTTTAAATCGTCTCTATCAACACTAGTTAAAACGGCATGTTTAATTTTCATTATTTTGATAGAACGAGCAACTTTTTCAGGTTCGTCCCAATCTACATCTTCTGGTCTACCTGTTTTTACACCACAAAAACCACAAGATCTTGTGCAAACGTTACCTAAAATCATAAAAGTAGCAGTTCCTTCTCCCCAACATTCGCCCATATTTGGACAACTTCCAGAAGTACAAATGGTATTTAAATTGTATTTGTCTACTAAGCCTCTTAATTCGGTATACTTTTTACCAGTTGGTAATTTAACTCGTAACCATTTTGGTTTAGGTTTTCTTTCTGGTAATATATTTGAAACGTTCTCTGTATTCATAGTTTATTTTTCTACTTGCAAAGATACGAGTTATAAGTGTGATTTAAAACTTTAGCTTGGTTAACTAATTTTAGTAAATTATATAAGAATTTAATTGTGAAATTTATTTTTTTTGAATAATCTCTGCAAGCAATTTTTTTGCTCGTAACAATTTAACTTTTACGTTGTTTATAGGTTCGTTTAGCTCTTCAGAAATTTCTTTATAACTGTATTCTTGAAAATATCTTAAGTTAATTACTTCTTGGTAATGAGGCTTTAACTTTTTTATATCTCTAAGTAGTTTAGCTAGGTTTTGTTCTGTAATTAGTTTGTCTTCAACAGAAGGTGTTTCGTCTAAAACATTATATACTTCTTCATCTGTCCTAGATAGTGCATGTTTGATTGAGTTTTTTTCTTTTCTTACAATGTCTATATGTATATTTTTAGAAATGGTAATTAACCAAGTGCTAAATGTATATTTTTCGTCAAAAGTCTCAATCTTATCAAACGCTTTAGAGAAGGTTTGTATGGTTATATCTTCTGCGTCATTTTCGTTTTCAACACGTTTTAATTGAAAACCATATACTTGGTCCCAATAAGTGTTTAGTAACTGTTTAAACGCTTTTTGGTCGTTGTTTTTAGCTTTTTTTATAGCGTCTTTTATTTCCAATAATTAGGTTTTGAAATTTTATTATTTATAAAGATACAGAATTGTATGACAAGTAAAGAAGTCTCTAAAAAAGGAAGTAAAAAAACTATGTCAAATTCTTTTAATTTTTTTGCTGAAAATCCGATACTTAAAAATTGTAGGATAAACCTTAAAATAATAATTCCTAACACAAAAGGCCATAAATAAAGTGTTGAAATAAGTACTATTCCTAAAAGCCAAAACAAAACCTGACTAATATAAAATAGCGCTAACAAAAATTTGTGTTTAAATTTATAAAGATTTGCAGTAGACACATGTCTGCGTTTTTGTCTATACCAATCTTTAAAATTAGTTTTAGGTAGAGATATGGTAAAACTTTTAGGATTTACACAAATAGTTGTGTTTTTTTCGGTGGCGACTTCATTAATAAATAAATCATCATCACCAGATCTTATTTTTATATGGTTTATAAAACCGTTAGCGTTAAAAAACTCATCACTATGATAAGCTAGGTTTCTACCTACGCCCATATATGGTATACCTATTTTAGCAAAAGAAAAATATTGTGTTGCAGTAAGTAAGGTTTCGTATCTAATAAGTTTATTTAAAAATGAGTTTTTAATTTTTTGATAAGCGCCATAACCTAAAACAATAGTTTTTTGTTCTGTAAAATGTGAAACGATTTCAGAAAACCATTGATTAGAAATAGGTTTGCAATCTGCATCTGTAAATAGTAAATGTTTGTGTTTTGCTGCTTTAATACCTAATGTAAGAGCATATTTTTTATTGCCCCAAAACGCTTCGTTATTTTCTACGTTTACAATTTTTATGTTATTATGTTTTTCAGCGAAAGCTTCAAAAACATCTAAAGTATCATCAATAGAAGCGTCGTTAATTAAAACAACTTCAAAGTTTGGATAATCTTGATTTAAAATTGAAGGTAAAAAACGTTTGATGTTTTCGGCTTCATTTTTAGCACAAATAATGACCGAGATAGGTAAGTTACTTTTAGTAGCTTTTGATTCTGTTTTTGAAAAAGAAAAACTACCAAAAAGTACAGCATAGTATAATACTTGAATGATAACTACAATTATAAAACTGTAGAACAGTATATCAAGTATTATCATGTTTTATTAAGAGTGTTGAGGCTCGTTACACGAATCGAATTGATCTGGAGTTTTTCCGCAAAAACCACAAGCATCACCATCTTTATTTAACATTGGATTTTGGCTAGCGCATGTGCCTGCAAATTTACCATCTTTTTTTGCCCAAATTTTTATAGCAATACCAGCAATACCTAATCCTAGAAGTAATAATGTTATTAATAAAAGTTTCAAAATAAAGTATCTTTTTGTTACTGCAAAGATATTAATTTTAATACAAATTAAACCAAAAAGAAAGCCATACTTTTTGGTATGGCTTTTTACTTTTATTAATTGAAATGTTTTAGTCGTTAAGCTTTAAAGAGATTTCTGCAACAGGTGTATCGCTAGATCGTTCTAAGCTTCCGCCTTTTGGTTCTACAGATATGCTTAAACCTAAAGCATCTTCTGTATAAGGTATTTCTTGAAGTTTTCTATCTGCTTCTGTTAAAATACCTAAACTAACCATTTTTCCTTGTATATCTGCCCAGATTTGATAGACTTGATCATCCGGTAATTGAGGTAAAGACACTACATCTATCATAGATTTTTTTTCTTTTGGATTGATGTAAGCTACGGTTTTTAAGTCTTTTGCACTACGGTTACCTTTTAATACGTACTTTTCTGTTTCTGGGTTGTTAAGTTGTTTAAATTGCTCTAATACATCAGTTAAACGACTGTTGTTTTTTGCAATATCACTTCTAAGGTCAAAAATCTCGTCTACGATAACTTGATTTTCGTTAGATAGATTTGAGTTTTGTACGAATAAATATGCAGAACTACCAGCAAAGAGTAAAGCTGCTACACTTGCAGCAATTGCTAGACTAAACCATTTTCTTTTTGGTTTATTAGGCTGCATTGGTACAACAGGTGTGTCTTCTTCTAATGCATTTAAAATGTTATCTAATGCATTTTTAGGGGCGTTTACAGCATTTATTTGAGCTGAAAGTTCTAGCTTGTCTTGTAGTTTTTCGTAAACTTTTTTAACTTCTGGATAGGTGTTTATATAATGTTCTACCTCTTCAGTTTCTGAAGCTGTAGTTTGACCTATCAAGTATTTATCTAATAAATTAGATTTTAAAAAAGTAGTTATTTGTTCATTTACATTCATCACTTTTTACAATTAAGGGTTGTAAATTTTTTTCAATTCACGTAACGCAATTTTCAATCTAGATTTGATGGTTCCTAAAGGTATATTTAACTCTTCACTTGCTTCTTGTTGTGTCATACCTTCAAAAAACAATGCGTTAATGACTTCTTGATATTTAAATTCTAAGGTGTGAATGTGCTTTTTTATATCCATCACATCTTCGTTTAAACTTTTGGTAGTCAGTTTATATACGTTTGAATTTTCAATTTGGATTTCCTTTGTTGCTTTATTATTTACAGATCTAACTTTATCTATTGCAGAGTTGTATGCAATACGGTATAACCAAGTAAATAATTTGGCTTTTTCTGGGTCATAGCTTTTACCTTTTTTCCAGACTTTAATTAAGGTTATTTGTAATACATCTTGTGCTAAATCGTCGTCACTAATTACTTTTTTTATAACACCAAAAAGCGCATCTGCATAGTTTTCATACAGAAGAGTAATGGCTTTTTTGTTGCCATTTTTTAGGTGCTCTATTATACTATCTTCAATCGAAAAGTCCAAATATGCAGTTTTAAGAGTTAGTTAGTTTTATCTTTTGAAGTGATTATTAAAAAATATTTACTTCGGCTTCAATAGAAATATTAAATATACGATAAATTGTTTTTTGTATCAATTTTGAAAGTTGAAGAATGTCTTCGCCTTTGGCGCCACCATAATTAACCAACACTAGTGCTTGTTTTTTATGTACGCCGTAATTGTCAAAAGTTTTTCCTTTAAATCCAGCAGTTTCTATTAGCCAACCAGCAGGTACTTTTACCTCAGTTTCTGAAATTACATAATGAGGTGCATTAGGAAAATTACGTTGTAGCTCTTTAAATTGTTCAGTTGAAATAATTGGATTTTTAAAAAAACTACCAGAATTACCAATCTCTTTTGGATCTGGTAATTTACTTTGTCTTATAGCAATTACAGCTTTAGAAACATCTTGAATGCTTGGATTTGTAACATTCATTGTTTCTAATTGAGAAAGTATTGCACCATAATTAGTGTGTAAATTATGGTTGTTTTTGGTTAGCTTAAAAGTTACGTTTAAAATAATGTATTTGCCTTTAGCTTCGTTTTTAAAAATCGAGTTACGGTACCCAAATTGACAGTCTTTTTTTGATAAAGTTTCAATGGTTAAAGTGTCTAAATTTAAGACTTCGCAAGACTCAAAAACATCCTTAAGTTCTACGCCGTAAGCACCAATGTTTTGTATCGGCGATGTGCCAACATTACCAGGTATTAAAGACATGTTTTCTAAACCGCCATAATTTTGTTTTAAAGTCCAAAGAACAAAATCGTGCCAGTTTTCTCCAGCTTCAGCTTTTATAAAAACATGGTTGTCGTTTGTAGAAACTGTTTTCTTTCCTTTTAAATTTAAATGAATGACAAGTGCATCAACATCTTTTGTTAATAGCATATTGCTGCCGCCACCAATAACAAATTTATTAGGAAAATTTTCAGTAGAAAATATAGTTTTTAAATCGTCTATATTTTCTACTGAAATAAAATGCTTTGCCTTAACATCAATACCAAAAGTATTGTAGGGTTTTAATGATATGTTATGCTGTATTTGCACTAATCTTTGTAAACTTTAAGCGCTTCTTTTAAAATATTAACGGCTTTTACCAGACTTTCTTTATTTAATACGTAAGCAATTCTTATTTGGTTTAAACCTACATTTGGTGTACTATAAAAACCAGCTGCAGGAGCAACCATAATGGTTTCTTTGTCAACATCAAAAGACTCTAATAACCACTGTGCAAATTTATCTGCATTTTTAACAGGTAGCTCGGCAATACAATAAAAAGCACCTTTAGGTTTTGCTACTTTTACACCTTCAATTTTGCTTAATTCTTCTATTAAAACGTTACGACGCTCTACATATTCTTTATTTACTTCATCAAAGTAACTTTGTGGTGTTTGTAAAGCGGCTTCACTTGCAATTTGCGCTAATGTTGGCGGACTTAATCGCGCTTGAGCAAATTTTAATGCTGTAGCTATAACATCTTTACTTTTAGAAACTAAGCATCCAATACGTGCGCCACACATGCTATATCTTTTAGATACAGAATCTATAACTATAGCGTAGTCTTCTAAGCCTTCTTCTTGTAAGATTGAGTAATGTTTTGCTCCATCGTAAGCAAACTCGCGATATACTTCATCAGCTATTAAAAATAGATCGTGTTTTTTAACGATTTCTGCTAGCTTTTTAATTTCTTCTTTAGAATATAAATAACCTGTTGGATTACCTGGGTTACAAATTAATATTGCTTTTGTTTTTGGCGTGATTAATTTTTCAAACTCTTCTATAGCAGGTAAAGCAAAGTTGTCTTCAATTTTTGAAATTACAGGTACAACTTTAACACCAGAAGCGGTAGAAAATCCGTTGTAATTAGCATAAAAAGGTTCTGGTATAATTACCTCGTCATCAACATCCATAATACTACCAAAAGCAAACAATAAAGCTTCGCTACCACCAGTAGTTACAATTATGTCATCATGCTTTACATGGATATCATTTTTAGCATAGTAATCTGCTATTTTTTTACGGTAACCTTCAGAGCCTTCAGACCTTGTGTAAGCTAAAATGTCTAAAGAGTGAACTTTAACAGCGTCTAAAGCAACTTGAGGAGTTTTTATGTCTGGTTGTCCTATGTTTAAATGGTAAACCGTTTTACCTTCTTTATAGGCTTGTTCTGCGTAAGGAACTAACTTTCTTATAGGTGATTGAGGCATTGATTGCCCCTTTTTTGAAATTACTGGCATACTAATTAATATTTGTCCTGCAAATTTGCAAAAATTATTAGAGAATAATTCAAATAATACCAACTAAAAAGTATCAAGTAATTAAAGATTTGTAAATTTAAGAGAACATATTTTTTATTATTTACTAATGCAAAGTGCTAAAATCACATTATTATTAATATTTGCGTTATTTCAAAGTCTTTATTCACAGAGTATATATAAACTTCCAGAAGGTAAAACGTCTGATAAAATTAGATTTGAATTAATAAATAATGTCATATTGATTCCTGTTGAAGTTAATGGTTTAGAATTAACTTTTTTATTGGATACAGGTGTTAGTAAACCTATAGTTTTTAATTTTTTAAAAGCTGCAGATTCTTTACAAATTTTAAATGCAGAAAAAATAAAAGTTAGAGGATTAGGTAACGGAAATGATTTAGAAGCTTTACGCTCTAGTCATAATACTTTTAAAATTGGTGAAGCAGTAAATAGCGACCAAGCTTTTTATGCCGTTTTTGATCCAGAACTAAATTTTGCGCCAAAAATAGGAATACCTATAGATGGTATTATTGGTTATGATTTTTTTAAAGATTTTATTATAGAAATTAATTATAATCGAAAGTTTATTAAAATTAAAAAACCATCAGAATACAAATTAAGAATATGCAGAAGGTGCCAAGTATTAGATTTAAACTTAGAAAATAATAGACCCTATGTTTTGTCTTATGTAGATATTGGTGCAAATAAAAATATACCAGTTAATTTACTATTAGATTCAGGTAATAGTGATGCACTTTGGTTATTTGAAGACAAGGTTAATAATATACAACTAAAACAAAAGTCATTTATAGATTATCTTGGTACGGGACTAAATGGTAGTGTTTATGGTAAGCGCTCTAAAATTAAAAAAATAACATTAGGAATGTTCGATATAGAACAACCAACAGTTGCATTTCCTGATACTTTAGCTGTTAATTTTATGAGATCTTATGAGGGTAGAAATGGCTCTTTAGGAGGAGAGATATTAAAACGTTTTAATGCTGTGTTTGATTACTCAAATTCACGGTTAATGTTAAAACCTAATAGCTATTATAAGGATAAGTTTAGTTATAATAAAAGCGGGATTTTAGTTGAAAATAGTGGCGTTAGAATGGTTATGGAACTTAACGCAAAACAAAACTCAGCTGTAAGTTATAAAGATGAAAAATCTATAAACATTAATAGCATTATAAAACCTAATTATAAATATAATCTTAAGCCAGTTTATACTATTTATGAAGTTTTACCTAATTCTCCAGCAGAAAAAGCAGGATTATTAAGAGGTGATGAGATTGTTTACATAAATAATAGAAGTACTCAAGATATGACTTTAGAAAAACTAACAGGATATTTCTATAAAGATTCAGGAGAAGAGTTAAAGTTTGTTGTGATCAGAAACGGAATAGAGCGTAAGTTTGCTATTACATTAAAATCTCCTTTAGAATAAAAAAAAGCCGAAAACATTAGTTTTCGGCTTTAATAAAAATTTTATAAATGTTATTTTTCCATAACACTCTTTTCTTTTTTAGCTAACACGCTTGTCTTTGAAGGGTCAATAACGTTTCCTTTGATTTTTAAAGAGACTGTTGGCGTATCCGCATTAGATAAAACAGTAATTGTTTTTCTAATTGGCATTACTCTATTTGTGTCATATTTTACCTCTATTTCACCTTTTTCACCAGGCATAATTGGTTTTTCAGGTTTTTTTGGGACTGTACATCCACAACTAGAACTTACTTTAGATATAATTAACGGCGCATCACCTGTATTAGTAAATTCAAAAGTTCTTAAACCATTAGCTCCTTTTTCAATAGTACCGTAGTCTATTGTAGTTTCTTTAAATTCAATTTTTGCTACTTTTTCTTGAGCATTAACTGATAAACTAATTAAGCCAACAAATAATAATGTCATTAATTTTTTCATTGTATATAAATTTTAATGATTTGTAAATTTAATCACTTTTTACTCCTTTAGCAAAAATATTAGATGTAATACACTCAAACAAATACTTTTGAATAATTTAACGGTGCATTAATCTGCTATATAATTTCACAAAAACAGAATAATAAGTATTTTTGCCAACTATAATTCAAAAACTATTCCAAAGATGAGTATCCCATCAAAATATGATGCAAAATCCGTAGAAAATAAGTGGTATGACTACTGGATGAAACATAATTATTTTCATTCAGAACCTGACGAAAGAGAACCATACACCATAGTTATTCCACCTCCAAACGTAACAGGAGTATTACATATGGGACATATGTTGAATAATACCATTCAAGATGTATTAATACGTCGTGCGCGCTTACAAGGTAAAAACGCCTGTTGGGTACCAGGTACAGATCACGCATCTATTGCTACAGAAGCAAAAGTTGTGGCAAAATTAAAAGCACAAGGAATAGATAAAAACGATTTAACTAGAGACGAGTTTTTAAAACATGCTTGGGATTGGACGCACGAATATGGTGGCGTAATCCTTGAGCAATTAAAAAAGCTAGGTTGCTCTTGCGATTGGGATCGTACTAAGTTTACTATGGATGACGATATGAGCGAAGCCGTAATTAAAGTCTTTGTAGATTTATACAATAAAGGCTTAATTTATCGCGGTTATCGTATGGTAAATTGGGATCCAGAAGCAAAAACAACACTTTCGGATGAAGAAGTTATCTACGAAGAAAAGCAAGGAAATCTATACTATTTAAAGTATAAAATTGAAGGTAGCGACGATACGCTAACTATTGCTACAACACGTCCTGAAACCATTTTTGGTGATACAGCAATTTGTATTAATCCTAATGACGAGCGTTTTGTTCACTTACGTGGAAAAAAAGCAATTGTACCAATCTGCAACCGTGTAATCCCTATTATTGAAGATGACTATGTAGATTTAGAATTTGGTACAGGTTGTTTAAAAGTAACACCAGCGCATGACGAAAACGACAAGATGCTAGGTGATAAGCATAATCTTGAAGTAGTAGATATTTTTAATGAAGATGCAACTTTAAACAGCTACGGTTTACACTATGAAGGTCAAGATCGTTTTGTAGTACGAAAAGCTATAGCTAAAGAGTTAGAAGAAAATGGTGTTTTAGTTAAAACCGAAACACATATTAACAAGGTAGGTACGTCAGAACGTACCAAAGCTGTTATTGAACCACGATTAAGCGACCAATGGTTCTTAAAAATGGAAGAATTGGTAAAACCAGCAATAGAAGCGGTTTTAGGTGAAGATGCCGATATAAAACTATTTCCAAAAAAGTTCGAAAACACGTATCGTCACTGGATGGAAAACATCCGTGATTGGAATATTTCGCGTCAATTACTTTGGGGACAACAAATTCCTGCATACTATTATGGTAACGGAAAAGAAGATTTTGTAGTAGCAGAAAACATCAATGACGCAGTAAAACTTGCTCAAGATAAAACAGGAAATTCTTCACTTAAAGCTGAAGATTTACGTCAAGAAACCGATGCATTAGATACTTGGTTCTCATCATGGTTGTGGCCAATGTCGGTTTTTGATGGTATTCGCAATCCAGAAAACAAAGAAATTAAATACTATTACCCAACAAACGACTTAGTAACTGGTCCAGATATTTTATTCTTTTGGGTAGCACGTATGATAATTGCTGGTTACGAGTATAAAGATGAAAAACCTTTTCAGAATGTATACTTAACAGGATTGGTACGTGATAAGCAACGTCGTAAAATGAGTAAATCTTTAGGAAACTCACCAGACGCATTAAAACTTATTGAAGAATACAGCGCCGATGGTGTTCGTGTTGGATTATTATTAAGTAGTGCAGCAGGAAACGATTTATTGTTTGACGAATCATTGTGCCAACAAGGAAAAGGTTTTGGTAACAAAATCTGGAATGCCTATCGTTTAGTTGATGGTTGGGAAGTTTCAGAAAGCATTGAGCAACCAGAAGCAAGTAAGATTGCAATAGAATGGTACGAATCTAAATTCCAAAAAGCATTAATCGAGATTGAAGATCACTTTAGTAAATACCGTTTAAGCGATGCCTTAATGGCGATCTATAAGTTAATTTACGACGATTTTTGCGGTTGGTTACTAGAAATGGTAAAACCAGCATACCAACAACCAATAGATGCTAAAACGTATAATGCAATTATCTCAATTTTTGAAGATAACTTAAAGATCGTACATCCGTTTATGCCATTTTTAACTGAAGATTTATGGCATTACATAAAAGATCGCACACCAGAAGAAGCTCTAATTGTAGCGAGTTGGCCAACAGCAAAAGCAATAAACGAAACCTTGATTTCAGAATTTGATTTTGCTTCAGAAGTGATTTCAGGTATTCGTACTATTAGAAAAGAAAAGAACATTGCGTTTAAGGATGCGATTGGATTTTCGGTAATAAATAACGAAAAAGCATCTACTACGTTTGATGCGATTATCCAAAAAATGGGTAATCTTGAAGCGATTGAGTATGTAGATGAAGCTGTTGAAGGTGCTTTAACCTTTAGAGTTAAATCTAACGAATATTTTGTACCAATGGTTGGTGCTATAGACGTTGAAGCCGAAATTAAAAAGTTAACTGAAGAGTTAAATTATACTGAAGGTTTCTTAAAATCGGTACAGAAAAAACTATCCAACGACCGTTTTGTAAATAATGCACCAGAACAAGTTGTAGCTAGTGAGAAAAAGAAAGAAGCAGATGCGTTAGCTAAGATTGAAACAATTAAAGCAAGTTTAGCTAGCATGCAATAGACTTAATAAATATACTTTACTAAAAGCTCTAAAAAGTTAATTTTTAGAGCTTTTTTATTTGACTGACATTTCAATAAAATTCATGTATTAACATAATATTTTCAGAAAAAGTTAAAGGTTGGTTTGTTTCTGTTAATTTTCAACAAATTTTTAGGATTAGTTTATGTTTTAAAATTTCTACTACATAAAAGTTACCATTAGTTTTGGTGGTATATAAACCAAAAAAACTAAAAACTATGAAATCAATTAAGTTAGTAACAACAACATTAGTAGTATCTGGTTTAGCATTTATGTCTTGTAAAAATGATTATAAGACAAAAGATACAGAAGTAGATACTGTAGAAGAACAAGTAGAAGATTTAGAAAACGAAATGGACAACGCTTCAGATAGTAAATCAGAAAATGATTATATCATGCAATCAGATCAAGTCATGTCTAAAGAGTATGCTATGAATGATGGTAGAAATATTAACTACCAAACTACCGAAGCTGGAATTGTAGGTTTTGACGGATGGCAACAATTTAATATTCTAACATATGAGTTAGAAGAAATGAAAAAAGCCAATATTTACACTAAAGAACGTGTAGGAAATTTAAGAGGAGTTATAGCAACTTTAGATAATAGTATTCCAGACTGGTTAAAAACAGAAGAGGTTATGGAAGATGTTGCAGATATTCAAAAAGAATATAATGAGTTAATGACAGAGACCAATGTTTCAGAAAAAGAATATAAAGAAAACATAGAGGAAGTTTCTGAAAAGTATGCCGATTTACAAGAAGAGTTAACCGAAACAGTTGAAGAATACATGAAAGTTAATGAAAGAGCAATAAAAAAATACAATAAACAAATAGAAAAAGGAAACTTCGAAAAGGCTAATAGAAAATATAAAAGAGAGATAGAAAAACTGAATAAAATTGCAGATTACGAAGAAGAGAAATAGTATTGTCTATTTGTGTTAGTTAGAAGACCTTTTCAAAACGAAAAGGTCTTTTTTTTATTTATTACTATTTTTGATTTTTTTAAATGTAGATTTAAATGACTTATAAAACCAAAGTTTCTTTACTAACAGCAATTGCTTTAATAGCATTATATTCTTATAATTTTTATTTAGACAATCAAGAAAAGAATGCTAAAGTTGAAATTGGTAAGAAAGTCAAAAATAATACAAATGAATACTTCTTACCAAGCAGTACAACAGGTCAAATAATCCACCATAATGGTTACAGTTTAAGTTATAGTGAATTACATGAACAAGCAGAATGGGTAGCCTACGAGCTTAAAAAATCTCATCTTAGTAGCAAGCAACACAAAAGACCATATTTTGAAATTGATAAAGCGGTAAAAACAGGCGCAGCACATTGGCGCAACTATAAGCAATCCGGTTACGATCGTGGTCACTTATGTCCTGCAGGAGATAGAAGGTATAGTAAACAAGCACACGATGAAACATTTTTAACCAGTAATATTTCACCTCAAAATCACGATTTTAATGCAGGAATCTGGAATCGTTTAGAACAAAAAACACGTTATTGGGCAAAAAAATATGATGGTGTATTTGTAGTAACAGGAGGAATTTTAAAAGATAATCTTAAGACTATTGGTGAAGAAGATGTTGCTGTGCCTGACCAGTTTTATAAAATAATATTAGATAATAATACAGGAAAAACGAAAGTAATTGCATTTTTATTACAACATCAAGAATCTAATCAACCTCTATACAAATTTGTAACTTCAGTAGATAAAATAGAGTCTTTGACTGGCATAGATTTCTTTCATGAATTAGACGATGAAGTTGAAAATAAAATAGAAGCTTTAAGTGATTATAAAATTTGGACTTTAAGAGATTAAAAAAGTTTTTCTTTAATGCCTTTCCAACGTAAGTTTCTAATAAATTTACCTTGATCTTTAGTAATTAAACGCTCAGGTTTATTAAAAGTAGCTTTTAAATAACCAACTAAATAATTATAAAAGTAAGGCCAACTTTTTTTCTTTAAACTCATTTTTACAGCTGTCAAAAGAGTAAGTGTAATACCATATCGCATTTTGTACATAGCTTCACCTTGTAGGTGTTTTGCAGCTTTATTGTAGCTTGCGCCAGTCGGTTTTAAGTGTTTAACATGAAGATTATCATCTAAAACTAATTTGTAACCAAAATACTTTGCTAATAACTCATCGATAGTGTCCCAACCCATAGATTTTTTTAGCTGTCCAATAGCTTCAAAACAGGGTTTTGTATATGCTTTTAAAGCGCCTCTTATGTGATCTTTACCAGTAATAGACTCTAAAATCCATTGGTTATTTTTTTCGATATAACAATATCCAGCAACCATTCCTACAGTTTCATCTTTTTTAAAATGAAATGCTAACTGTTCTAAATAATTAAGCGGAAAAATTAAATCGGCATCAAACTTACAAATCACATCATAATCTTTATTTGCAATATCATAACCTTTATAAAAAGCATTAATGATTTTTGTACCAGGTAAATGTTGATTTGATGAGGTATTATTAACTAGTTTTATAAAGTTGAATTGTTGCTGAAAACCTTCAACGATTCCTTTAGTTTTATCTGTAGAATTATCATTTACCACAATAATTTCCTGCGGAAGTAAGGATTGTTTAACTAAAGAATCTAACGTTAACCCAATAGAGTCTTCTTCGTTATGTGCTGGTATGATAATGCAGAATTTCATTTTTAAATTATTTTGAAATTCGTTCAGCATAAACAATATAATATCTTGGCGTAAACCATCTTAAAATTGGTCTAATACCTAGTTTTTTGGTTGGATTAGTCCATTTTTGTCGGTCAATAATTTTCCAACCAGTTTTTTCTAGTAGCCAGTCTAATTGCCAATCTTCAAACTCATGATAATGTCTGTCCCACATATCGGTTTTACTTCTGTAAGCAGAAGAAAACCATAAATGCAATGGTACGCTAATTACTAATTTATTGGCTTTTATACTTTTTAAAACGGTAAAAGGGGAGAGTAGATGTTCAAAAATTTCAAAAGCTGTGACTACGGTAGCATCAGAATTTTCTATAGTTGAGGTGTCTAAATCTAAATCTTCACCTTTAGTGTTTTTAACAGAAAATCCGTTAGCCTTTAGTATTTTGGTAAACGGATTTTCTACACCTAAATCCAAAATGGTTTCGGATTTAGAAATATGTTTTTCTAAAAATTGAAACGTAAGCTTATATCTTTTATGCGGAAATGTGTTTTCGTACATTAGTTGTTTTCCGCGAAAGCGGATTAATATTTATAAACAATAGCGTTGATGTGCATTCCTGCACCAACGCTAGCAAATATAATAACATCTCCTTTTTCTATCTGCTGATTTTCTAATTTATTATTTCTAATTAAGTCAAAAAGTGTTGGTACGGTTGCAACCGAACTGTTACCAAGTTTATGAATACTCATTGGCATAATGCCTTCTGGAACAGGAGTTTTGTAAAGTCTGTAAAAACGTTTTATGATAGCTTCGTCCATTTTTTCGTTAGCTTGATGGATCAATATTTTTTTAACGTCTTTTATATCTACACCACTTTCGTCTAAGCATTCTTTCATAGCTAGTGGTACGTTTGTTAATGCAAATTCGTAAATTTTACGACCGTGCATTTTAATGTACCTAGTATCTTTGTCTAATTCTGGATTGTTAGAATTTCCGAAGAATAAATAATAGGCTTCATCGTATGTGAAACTAGCGGTATTGTGTGCTAAAATTCCACCTTCTTCATCTGTAGCTTCAATAATTGTTGCGCCAGCGCCATCACTGTAAATCATGCTATCACGATCGTGTTTATCTACCACTCTAGATAATGTTTCGGCGCCAATTACTAAACATTTTTTTGCCATTCCAGCTTTTATAAATGCTTGTGCTTGGATTGTACCTTCAATCCAACCAGGACAACCAAATAATATGTCATAAGCAACACATTTAGGGTTTTTAATGCGTAATTTATGTTTTACTCTGGTTGCTAAACAAGGTAAAATATCACTTTGGATCGCATCTTTTTTAACGTCTCCAAAGTTGTGTGCTACGATAATGTAATCTATATCTTCCCTATCAATTTTAGCGTCTTCTATAGCTTTTTCTGCAGCAAGAAAACCTAAATCGGAAGCTATTAACTTATCGTCTGCGTAGCGTCTTTCAACAATACCTGTTATTGCTTTAAATTTTTCAACAATAACTTCGTTCGGGGAATTGATTTGGGAACCGTCTACATTTAAAAACTCATGTTTATGAAAGTCTTCGTTCTTTTCAATATTTTCTGGAATATAACTTCCAGTTCCGGTAATTTTTATAGTCATAAAAAAAATCTGCCTTTTTATTTTTTACTAATATACAAATATACTAGCTACTAAATAAAAAGACAGATTTGAATTTATATTATACGATGCCCAAAAGCTATTATGCTTCCATATATTCTTCTATTGGCGCACAAGTACAGATTAAATTACGATCTCCATAAGCATCATTTACACGACGTACAGAAGGCCAAAATTTATTTTCTTTAACATACTCTAAAGGATATGCTGCTTTTTCACGAGAGTATGGTAGTAACCATTCGTCACTTGTTAGCATATCTAAAGTATGAGGTGCATTTTTTAGCGGGTTGTTTTCGTCTTCTTTAGTTACAGCATCAATTTCTTTTCTAATAGAAATCATGGCGTCACAAAAACGATCCATTTCGGCTTTACTTTCACTTTCTGTTGGTTCAATCATCATTGTTCCTGCAACAGGGAATGATACAGTAGGCGAGTGGAAACCGTAATCCATTAAACGTTTTGCGATATCTGTTACTTCTATACCGTTAGCTTTAAATGGTCTACAGTCTATAATCATTTCGTGAGCTGCGCGACCTCTTTCACCAGAATATAAAGTTTCAAAAGCGCCTTGTAAACGGTGTTTGATATAATTAGCGTTTAAGATAGCTATTTCTGTAGATGCTCTTAGTCCTTCAGCACCTAACATTTTAATATATCCATAAGAAATTAAACAGACTAAAGAACTTCCAAAAGGAGCTGCAGATATTGCTGTAATAGCATTATCGCCACCAGTTTTTATAATTGGATTACCAGGTAAAAACGGAGCTAATTGCTTAGCTACACAGATTGGGCCAACACCAGGTCCGCCACCACCATGAGGAATAGCAAACGTTTTATGTAAGTTTAAGTGACAAACATCTGCACCAATATTACCAGGGTTTGTTAATCCTACTTGGGCATTCATGTTTGCACCATCCATGTAAACTTGTCCGCCATTATCATGGATGATTTTTGTAATGTCTTTAATTGCTGACTCGTACACACCGTGTGTAGATGGGTAAGTTACCATTAAAGCAGCAAGATTATCTGAGTGTAACTCAGCTTTACTACGTAAATCTTCTACATCAATGTTTCCATTATCGTCTGCTTTTGTAACAACCACTTTCATACCAGCCATTACAGCACTAGCAGGGTTTGTTCCGTGAGCAGAACTAGGAATTAAACAGATGTTACGGTGATGATCACCACGAGATTCGTGATACGCTTTAATTACCATTAATCCTGCATATTCACCTTGTGCGCCAGAGTTAGGTTGTAAAGATGTTGCTGCAAAACCTGTAATTTCTGTTAATTGATCTTCTAATGCTTTTAATACTTTTTGATAACCTTCTGTTTGGTCTATCGGTGCAAATGGATGAATGCTTCCCCAATTGGTTTGACTTAAAGGTAACATTTCTGAAGCTGCATTTAACTTCATTGTACAAGATCCTAAAGAAATCATAGAATGGTTTAATGCTAAATCTTTGCGTTCTAATTTTTTGATGTAACGCATTAATTCGGTTTCAGAATGATAGCTGTTAAATACGTCAAGTGTTAAGAAATCACTTGTTCTATTTAAGTCAGTATCTATATTGTTTGTTTCTGATAATTCAGAAATTTCTATTGCTTTTTTGTTTTCCGCTTCAGCGAAAATTTTAACAATTTCATTTAAATCTGAAATAGAAGTTGTTTCGTTAATAGAAATTAAAACGGTGTTATCATCTTGATAGTAGAAGTTAACTTCATTGTTTTCTGCTACTTCTTTTACTTTAGCAGCATTAGCTTTGACTTGTAAAGTGTCAAAGAAAGATGTGTTTGTTTGTTCTAATCCCATTTTTGAAAGGGTAGACGCTAAGGTAGAAGCACTATTATGAACTTTATTTGCTATAAACGTTAAGCCTTTTGGACCATGGTAAACAGCATACATACCTGCCATTACCGCTAGTAAAACTTGTGCTGTGCAAATGTTAGATGTTGCTCTATCACGTTTAATGTGTTGTTCTCTTGTTTGAAGCGCCATACGTAATGCACGGTTGTCGTTAGCGTCTTTGGTAACGCCTATAATACGACCAGGAATATCACGTTTATAAGCTTCTTTTGTTGCAAAATAAGCTGCATGAGGACCACCATAACCCATTGGTATACCAAAACGTTGTGTTGTACCAACAACAACATCGGCACCAAATTGTCCTGGAGCTTCAAGCTTAATTAAGCTTAAAATATCTGCTGCTACTGCAACTTTTATATTGTTTTCATTTGCTTTAGCAATGAATGTTTTAATGTCTGTAATTTGTCCGTTTTTACCAGGATACTGAACAATAGCACCGAAGTATTCTGAAGAGAAATCAAATGTGTTTTCGTCACCGATTACTAAATCAATTCCGATAGGAAGCGCACGTGTCTTTAAAACCGAAATGGTTTGTGGTAAAACTGCATCTGAAACAAAAAACTTATTTACATTTTCTTTTTTTTGAGCTCTTTCTCTAACAGCAAATAAAAGACTCATAGCTTCTGCAGCAGCAGTACTTTCGTCAAGTAAAGAGGCGTTTGCAAGTTCCATACCGGTAAGATCGGTAATCATGGTTTGGAAGTTTAATAAGGCTTCTAAACGACCTTGTGCAATCTCTGCTTGGTAAGGTGTGTAAGCAGTATACCAACCTGGATTTTCTAAAATATTACGCTGTATAACAGCTGGTAAAATTGTTGGATGATAGCCTAAACCAATATAAGTCTTGTACGTTTTGTTAAGTTTAGATAAATTATTAATGTGTGTAGAATACTCATATTCCGTCATAGCTTCATCTAAACCTAAATCTTTTTCAAGACGAATGTTAGAAGGAATAGTTTCGTGAATTAGTTGTTCAATACTTTCTGCACCTATTGTTTGTAACATTTCTTTAATGTCATTTTCTCTTGGACCAATATGGCGCAAAGCAAAAGCGTTTGTGTTCATTAGTGTTGTGTTGTTAGGCTCTCATTTTCATGAGAATGACAAATTAATTTAGCGTTTTAAAACGCATTTTTATGCGATTGCAAAATTAATGAAATCTTATAGCATTTTTTAGTTAAAATTTGAAAGTTTTTAACCATTTAATAGCTTTATTAACAGATTGATTATTTTTGTGTGATGAAGATAGTCAAACAGCTTTTAGATTTTTATATAAATAGCAGTATACATGTGGCTTTAGCAGTATATGCTTTAAGTTGGATTACGCTTCTTGTTTTTAACTTGCCTTACGACGAAAACATCTTATATTTTAACTTTTACGCTACAATTACAGGTTATAATTTTGTTAAGTATTTTGGTATTGCTAAGTGGCATCATCGTAGCTTGGCAAAATGGTTAAAAGTTATTCAGGTCTTTTCGTTTTTTAGTTTTTTGTTAATGTTGTTTTATGCTTTTAGATTAGAGCCTAAAGTTATAGTTGTTTTAACAGGGTTAGGGCTTATAACTTTTTTATATGCTATACCCTTTTGGCCAAAACAAATGTATTTGGATGAACACCAAAATTTAAGACAAATAAGTGGATTAAAAGTTTATATAATAGCAGCTGTTTGGGCATTTACTACAGTTGTTTTACCTATATTAAACAACAATCAAGAGTTAGAAACTAAAGTCTGGATAACTGTATTACAAAATTTTGTATTTGTGTTAGCTTTAATGATTCCTTTTGAAATAAGGGATCTAAAATATGATAGTATAAAACTAGCAACAATCCCACAACAAATTGGTGTAAAAAAGACCAAAATACTTGGTGTTTTACTACTTTTATTTTTTTTAGGTCTAAATGTTTTTAAAGAAGAAATATTAATTCACTTTCTTTACAAAGAAGTAATTGTGGCTTTTGTTTTAATGCTATTTATTTTGTTTTCTACAAAACACAGAAATAAATATTACGCTTCTTTTTGGGTTGAAGCTTTGCCTATTTTATGGCTATTGTTGATGCTTTTTTAATTCTTTTTCAAAAGACTTTTTTATATTATCTTTTTCTTCTGAAGATAAAAACTGAAATTTAATTTTATTTAATAACTGACTTAATTTTTTGTTTGATGCAGAGTGTTTTCTGCAAGCAGAACAATACATTAAATGAATTTTAAGTTTTATTTTTTCAGTTATTGAAGCTTCTTCATATTGATGTTTATCACAAACATGACCAGCCTCTTTGCATTTAATAAAAAATAATCCCATGATTTAAAACCAATTTTTTTCTAAGCAACTAGCAAGAGCAACTCTAGCTCTGTGAACAATTACCCATAGGTTAGACGCTGTAATGTTTAGTTCCTTACTAATTGTTTCTGTTTCTTGATTTAAGATGGTTTTCTTCTTAAAGACTTCAGCCTGTTTTTTAGGTAGTTTAGCAATGCAGCTTTGTATTGCGTCTGCTAATTCTTCGTTTTCAATGCTGTCTTCTGCTGTTTTGTCAAAAGGATCTGCAATACGCTCTTCTAACCAATCGCCTTCAGATTCAGAATCATTGTAAGTCATTCTAACTTCGGCTTTTCCTTTATTAGAATTGATCTTACGATAGTAATCAATAATTTTTCGCTTTAAAATTGAAATAAGCCAAGTACGTTCGGCTGCTTCACCTTTAAAGTTTTTCATAGCGTTTAACCCAGCCAAAAAAGTTTCGGACACTAAATCTTGAGCAATAACACGATCATTTACACGCGTTATTGTGTAATTAAATAGGTAGTCACTATATAGATCAACCCAATTGTTAGGATTTAAAGTGTGTTTTGGCATTAGTTGGTTTTTCTTTTTCTATTTTCAAAAGTAACTAAAATACAAAAGATTTTAGCTAATTTAACAATATGCTAAGAGTTTAAAAAGTAAGCGGAAATTAAATATTTTCCGCTTATTATTTGTTTTAACTATTTATTTGAGGATTATAAACCGTTTTAGTAGTAGTTCTAGATTTTTTTCTTCCTCTAAAAAATAGGAACAGATTAAAAAATAGCATGACGCCTAAATAGATGGTAAATCCACCTAATTTTTTACTTAAAATTTCTATTAGCGTTTGTGAGCTCATAGGATCACTTCCGTAGTGAAAAATCTTCATTGTATACAGTGCAAAACCAATATTAATAAGGTAAAAACCTATCTCAAATAGTTTGTTGGTTGCTAAAGCGATATCCTCTTTTCCCTTAAAAATATCTATCATAAAAAGCTTTCCGTTTTTAAAGAGCATTTTAGAAACAAATATTGTTAGTGCAATAACTATTGGTAGGTAAATAAAGTAACCGATAATGATTTTTGAATGTTCCATAATTTATTGTTTTAAAAATTTGTGTTTATGTGTTAATTGAAGCCAAAAAATATTGTTGTAATGTAATGCGGCAAGTATTAGTATGATTTTTCCTAAAGTAAAGGTTAGGCTGCTTATTACCTCGACTACATTATGTACGGTTTCCCAATAAGAAATGGTAATTATTGCATAGCCTATATTAGTTAGGTAATATCCTAAAAGTAATAAGTTATTAATTGATTTTACTATTGCTTTGTCTTCGAATAAATTTTTTAAAAATAATTCTCCATTTTTATAGCATATCCATCCAATTCTTACCGTAATAAATATTATTACTGGTAGGTAAATGCAGTATGTGATAATGTTTAAGTTCATACCTTTTGTATTTTAAAAAGCACGATTGTGAAATATGTCCCGATAATCATTGGTGTAACTAATAACAATGGAATAAATACATTTTGTAAACCAAAAATTGCTTTAATTAAAATTGTTGTTGAAAGCCATAATCCAATCAATATCCAATAGATATTTAAGAGTTTTATTGAATAGTTATTTAATTTTTTGATATTACTATTTATAGAAATTGCTATTACAATTTGGATTATTCCTAATACTATTTGAATTAGTGCACCATAAATAGTTTCATATAAATACAGGCTTAAAGTGAATAAATAAAATATAAGATTTAAATAAGATTCTATTTTCATAATTCTATTATTTTGAAACTTTCAGAAAATATTGAAAGTTTTGTTTAAATTTTTTTATTTGATTAGTTTTAATAACGACTTAGTAATCCAGTTTTGTTTTTGGTCTACAAGTTTGTTCATTAAAACGTCTAAATTATCAGTAAGTTCTTTTAAAGCTTTTGTTTGCTTAATTAATTCTTTAGTTTTTTCTGTGCCATCATCTTTAATAGAAGAGACATCGTTTAAAACCTTAATAACTGGTTTTATTTCTCTTCGGCTACGTTCTTTAGCTACAATTCTAGCTAATTCTTCAACGTCTTTTTCTGTAGTGAAAAAGTCTTTACGTTCACCCGGAATAAGCTCTTTTGTAACAATTCCCCAATCCATTAATTGTCTAAGATTCATGCTTGTGTTACCTCTAGAAATCTGAAGTTCTTCCATGATTTCTTCCATAGATAATGGTTTTGTCGAAATAAAAAGCAATGCCTGTATTTGAGCCATAGCTTTGTTAATTCCCCAAAGCGTGCCCAAACTTCCCCAAGTGTTTATAAATTTATCTTTTGCTTCTTGATATTCCATGACACAAATATATTAATAATTTTTAAACTTTCAATAAGTTTTGAAAGTTTATTGAAAAAAAATATCATTCTGAAGAAGTAATACAATTAATGTTTTAATTATTTACTACCTTCAGAATGACATAAAATATTACTTAATCAATCCAGCTCGTTTTAATAAAGCTTCTGGTTTTGGGTCTTGACCTCTAAAGCGTTTATATAAAATTAGTGGATTTTCAGTACCGCCTTTTGTAAGTACATTGTCTTTAAATTTTAAAGCAATATCACGATTAAAAATGCCGTTTTGTTTAAAATAATCAAATGCATCTGCATCTAAAACTTCTGCCCATTTATAGCTATAATACCCAGAAGAATATCCACCTTGAAAAATATGAGAAAATGCTGTGCTCATACAATTTTCTTCTACATCAGGATATAATTGCGTGTCTTTAAACGCTTCGTTTTCGTGTGCTTTTACATCTGTAACTTCGGTTGGGTCAATACCATGCCAATGCATGTCTAATAAACCAAAACTTATTTGACGTAAGGTTTGCATACCTTCGTTAAAAGTGGCACTTTCTTTAATTTTTTCTACTAAATCCATTGGGATAAGTTCGCCGGTTTCGTAGTGAGTTGCAAATAATTCTAACGCTTCTTTTTCGTAACACCAATTTTCTAATACTTGACTTGGTAATTCTACAAAATCCCAATATACGCTTGTTCCTGAAAGACTAGGGTAAGTGGTGTTTGCTAACATACCATGTAATGCATGACCAAACTCGTGAAACAACGTGGTAACTTCATTAAAAGTTAGTAATGACGGTTTTGTTTTAGTAGGTTTAGTAAAGTTGCAAACAATAGACACATGTGGTCTTTCATTAAAGTCGTTTTGGACATATTGAGGTTTGTAAGACGTCATCCAAGCACCATTACGTTTTCCTGCACGAGGGAAAAAGTCTGTATAAAAGATTGAAACTAAGTCGCCATTTTCATCTAAAACCTCGTAAGTCAATACGTCTGGATGATATTTATCTATGGTATCTATTTCTTTAAAAGTCAATCCAAATAATTTATTGGCTACTTTAAAAGCACCATCAATAACGTTTTCTAATTTGAAGTATGGTTTAAGTTTTTCGTCATCTAAATTGAAAAGCTTTTGTTTTAGCTTTTCACTATAATAAGCGCTATCCCATTTTTCAAGGTGATCTATACCATCTAACTCTTTAGCAAAATTTTGTAGGTTAGCAAACTCACGTTCTGCAGCAGGTTTGGCTTTGTCTAATAAGTCGTTTAAAAAGCTTTCTACTTTTGCTGGTGTTTCTGCCATACGCTCTTCTAAAACAAAATGTGCATGTGTTTTATAGCCTAATAAATTGGCACGTTGGTGTCTTAGTTTAGCAATTTCTAAAACATTATTTTGATTATCTAATTTGTTGTTATTAAATCCTTTACTACCAAAAGCAATGGACAGTTTTTTGCGTAATGCTCTGTTTTTTGCATAGGTCATAAAAGGAATGTAGCTTGGGTAGTCTAAAGTGATTAACCAACCATCCTTACCTTTGCTTTCGGCTAATTGTTGAGCTGCTTCAATTGCGCCTTCTGGTATACCGTCTAAATCTGCTTTATTGGTAATATGCATTTCAAAAGCATTAGTTTCTGCTAATACATTTTCGCCAAATTTTAATTTAAGTGAAGCTAATTTTTTATCAATAGCTCTTAACTGTTCTTTTTTGTCTTCAGATAGATTGGCACCATTTCTAGCAAAGCTTTTATATTTTTTGTCAAGCAAAGTTATTTGTTCTTCGGTAAGATCTAGTTGATCTTTTTGATTGTAAACTTCCTTGATGCGAGCAAAGAGTTTTTCATTTAAAGTTATATCGTTGCTAAACTCTGATAAAAGAGGAGAAATATCTTGAGCTATCTTTTGAATCTCTTCATTTGTTTCTGCAGAATTTAAATTGAAGAATATACTCGTAACTCTATCTAATTGCTGACCAGCATATTCTAATGCTTCAATAGTGTTTTTGAATGTAGGAATATTCTTAGATCCTGCTATTGATTCTATTTCTGCTTTAGTTTCTTTAATCAATATTTCAATTGCAGGCTTAAAATGTTCGTTTTTAATGGCTTGAAACGGTGCCGAATTGTATTTTGTGTTAAATTTATTAAGAAGTACATTCATTACGAAAACGTTTTAGGTGAAATTTTTATTAAAAAAATAACTTTTTTTTAAAATGATACAGTTTTGTTCTTATCTTTGACTCGATTTTTTCCCGTGAGCTGGTTACTCACATAAAAATTATTGATTAATAGCGATAAAAAGCCTCAAATTAATTTTTGAGGCTTTTTTTCTGTCTTATACTCAGTAAGTTTGTTTTTGAGCGATAAAAAACGCATTTTATCTAAAAACAAAATAATTTTTGCCTCAATTCTTTCATTTTCAACAAAACTAAGACCTTTGACTTAAGTTTTTTTGATGTGAGTAAAACTCATATAGAAAGATTAATAGCGATGTAAAGCCTTGACTTCTCAGTCAAGGCTTTTTTTCTAAGCTTTAATATCTTTTGCAGCTTGTTCTACTTTTAGTTTTAAGCCTTCTTTGTAAGCCATAATTTTATCTAATACACATTGATCTGAAGCGCCTATAATTTGAGCTGCTAATATTCCAGCATTTTTAGCGCCATTTAAGGCTACAGTAGCTACAGGTACACCACCTGGCATTTGTAAAATAGATAGTACCGAGTCCCAACCATCTATAGAGTTACTGCTTTTTACAGGTACACCAATTACTGGTAATGGGCTCATAGACGCAACCATACCTGGTAAATGAGCTGCTCCGCCAGCACCTGCAATTATTACATTAATACCTCTTTTGTGTGCATTATTACTAAAATCGAATAATTTTTCTGGTGTACGATGTGCAGAAACAATATCTACTTCTATTTCTATATCAAAACCTTTTAAAATATCAATAGCGTCTTGCATTACTGGCATATCGCTATTACTTCCCATTACTATGGCAACTTTACTCATCTTATTCGCTTATTACTTGTATTGTGTTTTTTACTTTTTCGGCAATTTGTCTTGCCTTGCTTAAATCTTCATTAACTATGGTTACGTGTCCCATTTTTCTAAATGGACGTGTTTGTTTTTTGCCATAAATATGAGGTGTAACACCTTCAAGATTCATTATGCTTTCTATGTTTTTGTATAAAACATTTCCTGTATGTCCTTCTGCACCAACAAGATTTACCATAATACCACCAACTTTACTTTTAGTTTCACCTAAAGGTAAATCTAAAATGGCACGTAAATGCTGTTCAAACTGACTAGTAAAGCTAGCTTCTATGGTTTGATGTCCAGAATTATGAGGTCTTGGCGCAACTTCATTTATTAAAATTTGGTCCTCTTGTGTCTGAAACATTTCTACTGCTAATAATCCAACATGATTAAAAGACTCAGCTGTTTTTAAAGCCACATCTTGTGCTTTTTTTGCAACGTCATCATGAATGCGTGCAGGACATATTACATATTCTACTTGGTTGGCTTCAGGATGAAATTCCATTTCTACAACGGGATACGTTTTAATGTCTCCTGAAACGTTTCTTGCCACAATTACTGCAAGTTCGTTTTTAAAAGGTATCATCTCTTCTGCAATGCATTCACCAGCAGGTAAACCTTCTAAATCACTTAATTGTCTTACAATTTTTACTCCATTACCATCGTATCCAAATCTAGCTGCTTTCCAAACAAAAGGTAATTCTAAACCACCATTTTTAATAGCATCTTCTATTTCAGATAAATAAGCAAATCTGCTAAAAGGTGCTGTTGGTAAGTTATGGTCTACGTAAAATAGTTTTTGATTGGCTTTGTTTTGTATTTGACGCAAAGTTTTTGAAGACGGATATACTTTTATGTTTTCGTTTTCTAGTTGTTCTAAAGCGTCTACATTTACATTTTCAATTTCGATAGTTAGTACATCAACTTGTTTTCCAAAGTTGTAAACCGTATCAAAATCTAACAAATCGCCTTTTACAAATTTATCACAAGCAATTTTACTTGGTGCTTGATCACTATTATCTAAAACAAAGGTTTGAATATCAAATTTTCGGGTATTGTAAAGTAGCATTTTACCTAGTTGTCCGCCACCAAGAATACCTAATTTAAAGTTTGAAGAAAAATAATTCATTTTTAATATTAGTTGTGTGCAACAAAAATACATTTTAAATGTAAAATAGCCTTTAAAAATCTAAATCAAATATCGTTAAGCTGCTACAAATCCTTATATTTGCTTTTTAATTTTTTACAATGAAAACTATAAAGCTTCACGACAAAGAATTTAAACCTTTTATTTCTGAACAACAAATAGATGCTGCTGTAACAAAAATGGCACAAGATGTTGCAAATGACTTAGGAGACGAAGTACCTGTTTTTATAGGGATATTAAACGGATCGTTTATGTTAGTAAGTGATTTTGTGAAAAAATATCCAAAACCTTGTGAAGTTACCTTTATAAAATTAGCGTCTTATGAAGGTGTTAAATCTACAGAAGATATTCAAAGGTTAATTGGTTTAACCCAAGATTTAACAGGAAGAACTGTAGTTATTTTAGAAGACATAATAGATACAGGTAATACATTACATGAAATTCATCGTATTTTTAAAAACGAAAATGTAAAGCAACTAGTTATTGCTACACTGTTTTACAAACCAGAAGCTTATAAAAAAGACTTTAAACTTCATTATGTTGGTATAGAAATACCTAACAAATTTATTGTAGGATATGGATTAGACTATGATGGGTTAGGTAGAGATTTGCCAGCAGTATATCAACTAAAAACAACACAACACATGACTAACTTAGTATTATTTGGTCCTCCAGGAGCAGGTAAAGGCACACAAGCAAACTTTTTAAAAGAAAAATATAACTTAGTACATATTTCTACTGGCGATGTATTTAGATTTAATATCAAAAACGAAACAGCATTAGGTATGTTGGCTAAGTCATACATGGATAAAGGCGAGCTTGTACCAGACCAAGTAACTATTGACATGCTAAATGCAGAAGTTGAAAAAAATGCAGACGCTAACGGATTTATATTTGATGGTTTTCCGCGTACTAACGCGCAAGCAGAAGCATTAAGTAAATTAATGGATACTAAAGATTCTCAAATTAATGCGATGATCGCTTTAGAAGTAGACGACGAAGTGTTAGTACAACGTCTTTTAGAACGCGGTAAATCAAGCGGTAGAGCAGATGATGCAGATGAGTCTATCATCCGAAACAGAATTAAAGAATATTACAACAAAACCGCTATTTTAAAAGATTACTACTCAGCTCAAGATAAATATTTTGGAGTAGATGGTGTTGGTAGTATCGAAGAGATTACAGAACGTCTTTGTACTGTAATCGATAAACTTTAAAATGAGTTTATTCGTTTGGAGATTAATTTGAAATAATTAAAACCTTCATAAAACGAATTCATAAATTCACAAATAAATTAAATAAATGACCGAAGGTAACTTTGTAGATTACGTAAAAATGCATGTCTCTTCAGGAAAAGGAGGGAAAGGATCTGCGCATCTTAACCGCGAAAAATATAACGCAAAAGGTGGACCAGATGGAGGCGATGGTGGACGTGGCGGACACGTAATTATTAGAGGTAACGAAAACCTTTGGACGTTACTACATTTAAAATTTCAGCGTCATATCCGAGCCGGTCATGGTGGCGATGGTAGTAGTAATCGAAGTACAGGATCAGATGGAGAAGATTATATTATCGAAGTCCCATTAGGAACCGTAGTAAGAGATACAGAAACTAACGATATCCTTTTTGAAATCACAGAACAAGGTGAAGAAAAAATTGTTGCCGAAGGTGGAAAAGGTGGTTTAGGAAACTGGCACTTTAAAAGCAGTACCAACCAAACACCACGTTACGCGCAACCAGGTATTCCGTTAGAAGAAAAAGACATAACATTAGAACTTAAAGTTTTAGCAGATGTAGGTTTAGTAGGTTTTCCTAACGCAGGAAAATCTACTTTACTATCTGTAATGACCGCTGCAAAACCAAAAATTGCAGATTACGAGTTTACAACCTTAAAGCCAAATCTAGGTATCGTAAAATATCGCGATTATCAAACTTTTGTGATGGCAGATATACCAGGGATTATAGAAGGAGCTGCCGAAGGTAAAGGCTTAGGCTATTACTTTTTACGTCACATAGAGCGTAATTCGGTATTACTATTTTTAATACCAGCAGATGCACCAGATATTAACAAACAATACGAGATTTTGTTAGACGAGCTTAGACGTTACAATCCAGAAATGTTGGATAAAGACCGTATGATAGCCATCTCAAAATGTGATATGTTGGATGACGAGCTTAAAGCCGAATTAAAGCAAGAGTTAGACAAAACCTTACCAATTCCATATCAATTTATCTCAAGTGTAGCTCAACAAGGCATTACAACGCTTAAAGATAAATTATGGGACATGCTTAATTAATTTTATTTTGGCGTTACCCTAAAGGGTCAGGCTTTCATTACTCGCTTCCCAACTAAAAAGTTGGGAGAGCTCAAACATGCCATTCAATCCTTAACGCGGTATGTTTGCTGTCCTAGTGTTCAAGTCAGAGATTATTTCAATTTTATAAATATCCTAACATTTTAAAATTCGACTTGCGTTGTAGGTTTTGTAACTTTGGGTTTCAACCAAAAAAATAAAATTCTATGAGCAATTTAAATAATAAAGTCGCTTTAATAACAGGCGGATCAAAAGGCATTGGATATGGTATTGCCTATGCATTAATGCAACAAGGTGTTAACGTAGCTATAACCAGTAGAAGTGCAGAATCTGCTCAAAAAGCAGCAGGACAACTAAACGCAGATGTATCTTCAGCAAAAGCAATCGGACTAGAAGCAGATGTAAGACAATTAGAAAGTCAGCAACAAGCTGTTAAAACAACTGTTGAGACCTTTGGACAGTTAGACATTGTTATTGCTAATGCAGGATTAGGACATTTTGGTAGTATAGAAGATTTAACTTCAACACAATGGAACGAAGTTATTGATACCAATCTAACCGGCGTTTTTAATTCGATTAAAGCAAGTGTAGATGCACTTAAACAAACTAAAGGGTATTATATTACTATTTCTAGTTTAGCAGGTACTAACTTTTTTGCTGGCGGATCTGCTTACAACGCTAGTAAATTTGGTGTTACAGGATTTACCCAAGCTGTGATGTTAGATTTACGTAAATACGGCATAAAGGTTAGTACTATTATGCCAGGATCTGTTTCGACTTACTTTAATGGTAACGAGCCAAGTGATGAAGGCGCATGGAAAATACAAATTGAAGATATTGGCGAGTTAGTGGTTGATTTATTAAAAATGCATCCACGTACATTACCAAGTAAAATTGAAGTACGACCAACAACTCCGCCAAGTAAATAACTATAGATACAAAAAAGGCTTCCAAATTTGGAAGCCTTTTTTGTATTCAATAATTACATTATTATTCAACATCAATTCTTACGCCTTCACTGTGACTACTAAATTCTGGTGCATACATGCTTTGTATAGTAGTTATACCATTACTCATATTACCAGCATTGTTAACACGTAAATCATATTCAAACACATAAACGCCTTTTGGTAAGTAATCAAAAAAGAAGTTTGTACTTGCGTCTTTTGTGCTTTGATAATAGCCTAAACCATCTTGCCATTTGTATTGACTAATCACATTGGTTGGCTCTAAACCTGCTGCACGCATATCTTTCATGTGGATAAATTCCATATTTCTGTCGCTTCTTAATTCGATTCTTACGGTTACTAAATCACCAACTTTAAGTTTGGTTTTTTTAGTAATTTCGGTAAGTGTTTCACCAGTATCTGTATTTATTTTCAAGAATAATTTTTTCTTTAGTTGAAGAGGTGTTTCCGCAGAGGTAATTTTATCTAAGTCTTCAAAGTACTGCCAGTATAAACTTCCCCAAGCAATTCCTTCTCCTTTTTTAGAGATTTTTACTTCTGCCATTTTAGACGAAATTTCATTAGCAGACCAAGACGTTTTAAAATAGCCAGTTCCAGCTTCAACTTTAACGTCTTCCATAGTATTAGGATCTATTTTTTTATTACCTAAAACAATGTCTACCATATCCGTTACACTTAACCAATCGCTACCTTGAAGTAATAATGCGTACACAGCTTCGGTAGTAGCTTTGGTTGTTTTCCAACGGTTGGTTTGCTTGTTTTTAAGTAACCAGATTTTAAGATTATCTATGGTTTCAAGATTCTTCGTTTCATTTTGAATGACATTACCAGCTTCAGAAAATGTTTCAATTAGTAACGCTTGTGTTTCAATTGGTGCTTGATACCAATACCAAGAGTTTTCGTTAGATTTCCAATACATACCTAATTCTTCACTAGTTATACTGGTTTCTTTTAATGAATTTAAAATTTTAGAAGTGGTATTAGTGTCATTATTTCTATAAGAAATTAATGCCATCAATCCTTTGTTATACAGACTTCTGTTTAACCAATAGTTTTGAATTTGGGACTGATAATAATCCATTATCGTTTTTACTTCTTTAGACGTTTTAATTTCTGGGAAAAAGCTACGCATGTACAAATAATGTATTTGCATATGACTTAAATGGTCTTTGCTTAAATCTACATCTTTGTTGTATTTAGTTAAGTTGTTGTATTCTTCTACAAATTCTGAATCTAAATACTGGATTGCTTTTTTGATCATAGATTCTTCGCTGTCGCTCTGAATGACATTTAATTTTTTAAGATGTCCAAAACCAGTGATGATGTGTTGCGTGATAAAACGGTTTGGTCGTCCGCCATTAAACCAAGCCCAAGCACCATTAGACATTTGGTTTTGTTTTAGTTTGTTCTTGGCGTTTTGCAATTCGTTATTCATTTTATTTAAATCGAAAAGCAATGCAATACGTTTTTTCTGTTCGGTTTCGCTTTGCGCATCGCGTAACCAAGGTGTTTCTTGAATTAAAATAGATTTAAGTTCTTGATTTTTTTCTAAATTACTAATCAAAGCATCGGTATTTTTCCATTGATTAAATACCTCTTGAATTCGCGGATTACTATTTGCAATATGACTAGCCAACGCATTAGCGTAATATCTACTAAAGGTTTGCTCGTTGCAATCGTAAGGATATTCCATTAAATAAGGTAAAGCTTGTACCGCGTACCAAGCAGGATTACTAGTCATTTCTAATGTTAATTTATGATGTTTTAAAGTGCTTGATGAGGTGTTTTTAAGCTTATCTAGTGTAAATGTTCTAGTCTGGTTACTCCTAATCCACATTGGTAATGTTTCGGTAACTAACATTCTGTTGGTTAAAACTGGTAGCGCACTTTGTTCGCCATCACTAAAATCTTCTGCTTTTGCTACAATTTTATATTGAATAGCATTTACCGTATCTGGAATGGATAATTGCCAAGCGACCTGTGTGTTGTTGTCTTTGTCTACGGTGAAGTTCTCGACTGCGCTCGAACTGACAAGCAAAGACGTAATATCTTCACCAGAAACCGCATCAGTCAATATCAATTTAGCTTGTCCTGATAAAGCTTTATCAGATAAGTTGGCAATTTTAGTGCTAATGGTTATTTGGTCACCTTGACGTAAAAAACGTGGTGTGTTAGGTATGACCATAAGCTCTTTTTGCGTCACTGTTTCTAAAGTTGAAACTTTACTTTCCAGAGTTTTTGTGTGTGCTAATAATTGTAGTTTCCATTTGGTTAATGCTTCTGGTGTTGTAAAATTGAAACTGACGTTACCATCTTTATCTGTTTGTAACTGCGGAAAGAAAAAGGCTGTTTCTTGTAGGTTTTTACGAATTGAAACCGTGTTGAAATCTGTATCTTTATCACTTGGTAATGGATATAATTTCATGTCTGAAGTGCCATCAGTAACAGTTGATGAGGGTTTAATTTTTGCAGTTCCTGTATAGGCTTTTTCTGTTGTTGTACCATATCCAACAACGACAACTTCATCTAGATTAGCATCATTTGGAGCAGCAATTTCCATCATGGCTTCTTCTTCAACAATAACACCTGAAGTTCTCCCTCGTAAAGCATCATATCTATAATTATTACCAAAACTCAACCCAAACCAATTAATTTGGTCGTATTGTTGTGTTGGATAACTATAGTAATTCTTGTTGTTATTGATGACTCTAAATCCGCGTTGTCCAAAACTGTTTCCGTTATTTTGGTTTCGGTTTGGATTGTATGTAGGTTGGTACAACGGATTAAATTTCCAATTATGCGATTTAAATTGGTCTAAAGATGCATCGTACATGCTGGCTAATAATTCGGCTGAGATTTTTTCACCTTTTGGACCTTTAATTTTGAAGCTCCAGGTCTCATCTGTTCCTGGTTGTATTTTGTCTCTAAAGGTTGTGGTTTCTATCTCTAAATCTGTTTTAGGATATGGCACCGAAAGAGCTAAAGTGTTAGCGGTATAGCTATTAAAAGCAGCAAAACTATAATGTACTGCAAATCCGCCAACATCTTCGTTAGTAATAGGTATGCGTATGGTTTTTTTCTCGTTACTTATTACGTATTTATTACTGTTGATAATACGGTTGTCTTTTTCTACATCAATAAAAACAGTAAGGTTTGTCGCTGCACTACCAAATGTAATTATTGCAGTGTCGTTAGGTTGGTAACTGTCTTTGTTTGTGGTAATGGTAAACAATTGGTTGTCTGAAACAGTGTTATCTTTTTCACTGTAAAGTGTTGTTCTAGTTTCATCTTTCACTAATTGTCCAAACTTATCTTTACTTTCTAAAACGATAAGGTATTTACCAGATTCCCATTTTTTAATGTTACCAAGTTTAACGTATTTATTGTTTTCAGTATTAAATGCTTTGGTAAATACCAGTTCATCCTTATCCCAAAATTGACTATCATCTTCATTGTTGTAAGCATCATGAGGAAAAAGCGTTTTAAATTCAGTTTCACTTAAATTATGATAATCTGGTGCGTCCCAAGGACGATGTCTTAATACTTGGTTTGGTGCTTTAAGTTTGTAGATTTTAATAGTGCCTTTTGCAGGAACAAATTCGCCATTTAAATTTTTAGTATCGATTTGGATTGCATGCGCTTTATTGGTTTTATCTAATTCACTTTTTACAGACATAGTTGCTGTTAAAGAATGATAGCCAACGTTGACGATAGTCGTTGTGCTTCGCGTTTCACCGTTAATGTCGGTAACGTCTGCTGTGACTTCGTAATTAAAAACAGGTTGTGATTTTTGATCAATACTTTGGTCTGGTATGGCTTTAAAGGTAATGTCAAATTCACCTTTATTATTTGTTTTGGTTTCGCCGTGTGTAATTTCTTGAGACTCGCTATTAAAATACGGTCTACGCCAGTACCACCAAGTTGGATATTGTACTTTGCGTTTTACGGTGTAAGTGACTTTAGCATCGCTAATATTGCTACCTGCGTAGGCTTTTGCGTTACCTTTTACGGTAATAATATCGTTAATTTTGAAGGTTTCGGTGATTGGATTAAAATTAGCTTCAAATTTTGGACGTTTGTATTCTTCAACTGAAAAATAATGTCTGCCGTTATCAAAGGTGTGATTTTTTCCTAAAATTTGAATTCTGTATTGTCCGTTTAAACCTGAGTTAGGTAAAATAAACTCGCCAGCAACCGATCCAAAATCATTGGTTTTTAATTCTAAACGACCAACTTCTTCATTGTTTACATTATAAAGAATAGCGTAAACTGCTTCGTTTTGTAATACTTCAGATTTTTGTTTAAATGTTTTAATGGCGATTGCCTTAAAATAAACAGTTTGGCTAGGTCTGTAAATACTTCTGTCTGTAAAAACAAATGTGTTGTAACGTGTTTCTTCTTTGTTAGTATTATCGTATGTTCTGCCAACGTAATAATTGCCAAAATAAGCAGTTTGGTTGTTGTGATTAACTTCTGCACTAACGTCTGAAAGATAGGTTGACGCTTTTTTTAAGGTAGCTTTACCAAATACGTCGGTTTTTAATGTCGAGTTATGGTATTTGTTTTTGTAATTTTTACGGTACGTAATATCTAAAGTTGCATTTTGAATAGGTTGCCCGTTATTTCTGTCTATTAATTGAAAAATAACTTCGTTATTGGTTTCCATTTCGGTTAACGCAAAATCGGTAATTTGAAAGGTTTGCGTAGCGTACAAATCGCTATTGGCTCTAGCAAGAATTAGATAGCTTCCATTAGATAATTTTGGTACAACAACTTCTGTTGTGTGCGATTGGTAGTCGTTTTCGTTTTTTAAATTATTGTTCCAATTCGTGTGTTGTTTTAAAGTTTTTATGAACTTTAAACGCTCGTCTTCACGATAGGTTTTGTTGTATGTTTCTAACTGATTTTTTGATAAGTTGTATAGTGTAAATTCAAGATTTTCTACATTTTTATAACGTACTAGAAATCGGCTGTTTTGCTGAATTGGAATATACGTCTCGGTAGTAATTTGCAGTTCTTTATTTAAAATTTGTTGCTTTAAAATTGTACTGTTTTTAGCCGCTTTGCTATCAGGAAAACGTTTAATAATATTGTTTACAATCGCTAATGCTTCTTGTATTAGCCAACGATTTTCGGTATTGGTTTTAGAATCGTATTGTAAGCCATTTTGATAGGTTTTTTCGGCAATTTCAAATTCGTAAAGCGCAGCTGTTTCATCTGTTTTTATACTAAAAATTTCATCTTTTAACGTTTGAAGGTAAATTTCATCTTTATTATTAAACGTCGCATGTTGTAAGACATAGTCAAGACGCTGAATATTAACATCAACTAACGCTTTATAATTTTTGTTTTGTTGATGAAACTGAATTAGTTTTTGATACACTTTTAAAGCCTGTAGTTGTAAAGAAGTACTGTCTTTAGCTTCAAGTTTTAGGGTAGAAAATTTTGATGAAGCACTTAAATAGGTTGCGTTATCAATTTCAAATTTATATGCTGGTTTTGTTATGCTGTTCTCGTCTGTTTTAAAAAAGTCTAATGCATTATGCGCCAATAAATCATATAACGTAGGTCTATATGTTTGCGAGTTTTCGGCAAGTAAAATTATGGCTTCGAATTGATTAATTGGCGTTGTTTTTAAAACACTTTCATTTTCTAAAGATTGATTAAAAAGTATTTGTATTTCGGTAAATAAAGTGTCTAAATCCCAAGTTCTAAAATCTTCTTCATCAACTTTACTTTCGATTTTTGTACGATTGTAAAATTTATATCTATTTTGATTAAAATATTGCCAATACAAGTTAGCCAACAAGTTTTGTAATACATTTTTGGTAGGCGATTGGCTATTGTTTATTTCAGTTTTAAAATCTTTGATAATGCTTAACTGCGCATCTTCTTTTAAGGTTAGCGCATACTTACTTTTAAAAATAAGCGTTTTAATAACTTGTGGACTGTTTTGCTCTTTTTTAGCCAATGTTTCAATTTGCTTAACAACATCCAAAGCGCTTTTTGGTAAACCATCTTTTTCATGGGTTTCGACTTGCTTCCAAAGTTTGGAATAGTCATCTTGAGCGTAAGTAGTAGCAAAAAGTAAAATCATTATTAAGGTTGAAATCTGTTTCATAAAATTATTTTTAATAGCAAGATAAGTTTAGACATTTTGACTTAAAACTAAAAATGCGTGAGTCTATCGTTTTGTTGAGTAAAACGATAGAAATTTAAAGTTAACAATTATTAACGCAACAGAATCAAAAACAATACCAACAGAATGTTATTTTTGTATAAATTGAAAATACTAAATATGCGATTAATCATTTTTATATGTTGCTTTCCGCTTTTTTTAATAGGGCAAACCTCTATTGAAAAAGGAAAAGCCCTTATTCAACAAAAATTGTTTAGCAAAGCAGAAGCAGAGCTAAAACCTTTTGTTGATAATAATGAAAATGATTTAGAAGCTATAGAATTATTAGGCGATGCTTACGGACATCAAAAAAAATGGGATGAAGCCGCAAAACAATATAAAAAGTTGACCGAAGCCAAACCAACCGAAGCTAATTACCATTACAAATATGGAGGCGCTTTAGGGATGAAAGCCTTGTCTGTAAGTAAAATTAGAGCATTAACCATTATAGATGACGTTAAAGCAGCGTTTTTAAAAGCAGCCGAATTAGATCCAAATCATATAGACACACGTTGGGCTTTAGTAGAGTTATACATGCAGTTACCAGGTATTATTGGTGGTAGTAAAAGTAAATCTTTAAAATATGCTAACGAGCTTGAAAAACTTTCTAAAGTAGATGGTTATTTAGCTAAAGGTTATATTTACGAATATGATGACGAGCCAGAACTTGCCGAAGATTATTACCTAAAAGCTATTAAAGTTGGTGGCTCTATTACTTGTTACGACAAGCTAACAGCGTTATATGAAAAGGAAAACCTACCAGAAAAAGCTATTAGTAATATTGAAGCCTCACAAATTAAACATAAAAGAAATGCACTACACTATCAAATAGGGAAAGTGTGTGCAGATTATAATGTACAATTAGATAAAGGTCTAACATGTTTAAAAGTGTATTTGCATAACTACTCAGCAAAAGATGGTGTGCCAAAAGCTTGGGCAAATTACCGTATAGCACAAATCTACAAACACAAAAAAGACACTAAGCAAGCTTTAGCACATATAGATCTAGCTTTAAAAGAACTACCAAAAATTGAAGTCTTTAAAGAATTTAAGGAAAGTTTGCAGTAAGATTTTTTAGTTGATAGTCGCAGTCCCAGTTTTCAGGTTTTTTAGTAAAGTAAACTTACTAAGAAACTAAAAAACTCTATTAAGTCTACAGTTAAATTTCCGCTTTTAAATAATTCGGGAATTAGTATCAAAACAACTATCTTTGAAACATCTTCAAAAATAAACCATGAACGTACATTTTATAGCTATTGGCGGAAGCGCAATGCACAACCTTGCATTAGCATTACATAACAAAGGATATCAAGTAACCGGAAGTGACGATACGATTTTTGAACCTTCAAAATCACGTCTTGAAGCTAAAGGATTATTGCCAGAACAATTTGGATGGTTTCCTGAGAAAATTACTGATAAATTAGATGCTATCGTTTTAGGTATGCACGCTAAAGCAGATAATCCGGAGTTATTAAAAGCTCAAGAATTAGGCTTAAAAATATACAGTTATCCAGAGTTTTTATACGAGCAATCTAAAGATAAAACTAGAGTTGTTATTGGCGGTAGTCATGGAAAAACCACAATAACATCTATGATTTTACACGTCATGCATTACCATGACCGCGATGTAGATTTTATGGTTGGCGCGCAATTAGAAGGTTTTGACGTGATGGTAAAATTAACCAAGGATAATGATTTTATAGTTTTAGAAGGTGATGAGTATTTAAGCAGTCCGATAGATAGACGACCCAAATTCCATCTATACAAACCCAATATTGCATTGTTAAGTGGTATTGCTTGGGATCATATTAATGTCTTCCCAACCTATGAAAATTATGAAGAGCAGTTTAAAATCTTTGTAGATAGTATTGTACGTGGCGGAAGTATAAATTATAACGAAGAAGACGAAGCGGTTAAACGCATTGTAGAATCTAGCGAAAACCCAATACGTAAAATCCCATATCACACACCAGAATACACTGTTGAAGATGGCGAAACATTGTTAGAAACTCCTGAAGGACCAATGCCAATAGAAGTATTTGGCAAGCATAACTTAAATAATTTGGCTGGTGCAAAATGGATTTGCCAACATATGGGAATAGATGAAGATGATTTTTACGAAGCTATTTCAACATTTAAAGGAGCAAGCAAGCGTTTAGAAAAAATTGCCGAAACCAATAATAGCGTTGCTTATAAAGATTTTGCACATTCTCCAAGTAAAGTAAGCGCTACAACCAAAGCAGTTAAAGAACAATATGCAGATCGTACTTTGGTAGCGTGTTTAGAATTGCATACTTATAGCAGTTTAAATGCCGAATTTTTAAAAGAATATAAAGGCGCTTTAGATGCAGCAGATGTTGCAGTAGTGTTTTATAGTCCACATGCTGTAGAAATTAAAAAACTAGAAGCAGTAACACACCAACAAATAGCAGATGCTTTTGAGCGTGATGATTTAATTATTTATACCAATCCAGACGATTTTAAAAATTATCTATTCTCTCAAAATTTTGATAACAAAGCCTTATTGTTAATGAGTAGCGGTAATTATGGCGGATTGGATTTTGATGAGGTTAAAGGATTGATAAAATAAACTGTTTTTTTAGAAGAATTAAACAGCTAAATCATCTTCTTTTATTTTGTTTAAATAGTTATGCTTCTGTTTTAGTAGAGCAAATCCAAAAGTTAAAACACCTACGCGACCAATAAACATAATCATTATTATTAAAATTTTCCCTAAGCTGGAGAGATCACCTGTTATACCTGTACTTAATCCAACAGTTCCTAAAGCAGAAGCTGCTTCGAATAAAATTTTATCAAATGAAAAATTTTCTGTGTAGGATAATAAAAAGGAGAATAAAAAAATCAAACTTGTATAAAGCATAAAAGTAGAAGTAGCTACATAAATCCTCTCAAAAGGAATTAATCTATTTAAGAAGGTGATTTTTTTCTGACCTAGCAATCTACTTTTTAATATAGCTAACATCGCTGTAAGAGTTGTTATTTTCATACCACCAGCAGTACCAGAAGGAGATGCTCCTATATACATTAAGAATGTTAATAATAATAAAATCGGTAGAGAAAAGTCACCAATAGGTACTGTGTTAAAACCGACTGTTGTCATTGCAGACATGGCTTGGAAAAATGATATCATTAAAGGACTATCATGACCAGTTATAGTTGCGCTTTCAGTGGTGTAAATAATAGAAGTACCTATTGCTAATAGAACAATAAACCCATAAATAATAATTTTTGTTGTAAAAGAAACTTCTTTTGATCTGCCTGTCATTCTGTACCATAGATCTGTAATAACGATAAAACCTAATGATCCAGCTATAGCTAAGCAAGATATAATTGTGTTAATAAAAACATTGTCTTTAAAGCCTTCAAAACCATCATTAAATAACCCAAAGCCAGCTGTGCAAAAAGAAGAAATACTATGAAATATAGAAAACCAAATTGCTTGAATGTTTTCCATCCCAGAATTTGTAAAAGCAATGTAGAACAATACAGCTCCAATACTTTCCATTACTAGTGTGAATATAATTACACTTTTAATAAAATCTTTAATTTTAATTGTATTAGGTAAAGTAAATTCTGCGCCAATTAATTTACTATGCCAGCGTGTTAATCTTTTTGTAGTAAAAATTAAATAATAAGTAGTTAGTGTCATATATCCTATTCCTCCAATTTGAATAAGACACATGATTACAAATTGCCCTAAGTAATTATATGAGTCAAAAATACTAATAGTGACAAGACCTGTTGTAGAAATGGCTGATGTAGAAATAAATAAGTTGTCTAAAAGAGATACATCAGTTTTATGAAAAAATGGAATACTCAATAAGAAAAATCCAATAATAGTGTATAAAAAGAAACCCCAAACTAAATTCATTTGAGGTGATTTACTAATTTGAAATTTTCTATACCAATTTTTTACTTGTTTAAGTAATTTAGATCTCATAGCTTAAATTTTAAACAAAGATACGATATAAATGATTTTCTATTGAACTATATTAACACCAACAATATCCCAATTAAAGCAGGTAAAGCTTGAACAAAAAATATCTTTTTAGAAGCGGTTAGTGCGCCATAAATACCAGCAACAGCAACGCAACCTAAAAAGAATAATGCAATGTTAGATTGCCACGTTGAATTAGTGATAAAAAACGTCCAAATTAATCCAGCTGCTAAAAACCCATTATATAATCCTTGGTTTGCCGCCAATGCTTTAGTTGGTGTAAATAAATCTTTAGGAAATTGCCTAAAAATTTTTGGTCCTTTGGTTTCCCAAGCAAACATCTCAAAATATAAAAAATAGAGGTGAAGCAAGGCTACTATGGCTATGATAATGTTGGTTAGTATATTCATGATTTTAATTTTTAAATACCTTGTCTAAAAAAGCCTTAATACTATCTTGACTGCTTTTAATTAATTGTTGTCTGGCGTTTTCTTTGTCTTTTGGTAGTTTGTCTTGAGAGAGTTTAAACTTGCCTTCCCAAGTTTTAATATCTATTTCAAACAGTTTAATATAGTCTAAATTTTTATCTAATCTTGGGTTGTCAGGCTCTAAAACGTAGTTGTGTTCTGGCGCTTCTAAAAACTCGGTCATCGTAATTAAAGACTGTTTTAAAGCAGCTTTGTCTTCAATTCTGGTAACAGTTCCGGTAAGGTGTACTTTAATGTAATTCCACGTTGGTAATTGTGTTGTCGTATAAATACTTGGCGAAATGTAACATTGTGGACCAGAAAATATTATGGTCACTTCATTTTCATGCTGAAGCAAGTCCGTTTGCGGATTATAAATATCTATATGACCAATAAGTTTACCATCGGTTTCACGATAAATTAATGGTAAATGTGTTATCAAAGGTTGATTATCTTTTACCGAAATTAATGTAGCTAACGGATACGTTTTTATCACTTCAATATGATGAAGCTGGTCATTATCTTGATGTTTTTTTGGAGGATACACTTTTTAAGTTGAAAGTATTTAGAATTGAAAAGTATTTAAAGTTTTTAAGCTAATAAATCTCGTTTGGTAGTTGAGCGTAGTCGAAGCTACACACCAAATTGTCTAAAATGATGATCTAAATGTTTATAAGCACTTTTTCCCCATTGGTCTGCGGTAAACGTACCAAAAACCGGATGTTTCTTTTTAGGTTCAAAATAGTCTTTAGATGTACTCATGGTTTCAATTTTAGACTTTAATTTATCTTTTTCGGTATTAAAACCGTCACTATTTACAATTATAAATTCTTTAGCAGTTGGCAAACCTTCTTTCCAAGGTTTGTCGTTGTAAAGGCTTGGTGCAACAAGTTTCATCATCATACCTATTAAAAAATTAGGTTTTTCAATAGTGCTTTCGCCTAAAGCTAATTCAATAGGTTTTGTACAGTGTACCAGCATTTGATTTACGTTCATTTTTCCCCATTTAGCCGACGATTCAGCATCAAGATTTTCTAAACGGTTTAATAGTTCATCTTTAGCTTCGGTTTCAAAAATAGATTTCATATTTAGATAATTAGTTGGTTTTTTGGAGTTTAAAAATTACAAAATATTGTGTAGTTTTATCAAATGTCTGAAAAAAAGCCATCTTTTTCAATAAAAAACTGGTCGGAAGATGATCAACCACGCGAAAAGCTTCTAAAAAAAGGAAAAGCAGCATTAAGTGACGCCGAATTAGTTGCGATTTTAATTGGATCTGGAAACCGCGAAGAAAGCGCTGTAGATTTGTGTAAACGCATCTTATCTAGCGTAGACAATAATTTAAACCAGTTAGGAAAATTAAGCATCAAACAGTTAATGCAATTTAAAGGCATTGGCGAAGCTAAAGCTATAAGCATTGCGGCTGCATTAGAGTTAGGACGACGCAGACGAGCTCAAGAAGCGTTGCAGCAATTTAAAATTACATCTAGTAAATCGGTTTTTGAGTTAATGCAACCCATGATTGGTGAGTTACCTCATGAAGAGTTTTGGATTATTTATCTTAATAATTCTAACAAAGTAATTGATAAATTACAGCTTAGTAAAGGCGGAATTACAGGCACTTTAGTAGATACACGTTTAGTCTTAAAACAAGCGCTACAAGTAGGTGCAGTTGCAATAATTATGGCACATAATCATCCATCAGGAACCTTAAAACCTAGTCAAGCCGATAAGGATATTACCCAAAAATTAAAATTAGCTGCTCAAAGTTTAGATATACGTGTTTTAGATCATTTAATTATTACAGAATCGGCTTATTTTAGTTTTGCAGACGAGGCTTTGCTGTAATTTCATGTTAATTTCTTTAAAACTGATCTTAAAAAATATACTTTTAAATCAGGAATTTGGTACTTTTAAACCTTATAATTTCAATCGTTAATGTTACTAGTTTACACACACAAAATTACACCACGTGTTAAATACACTTTTAAACAAGTGTGTACTAGAATACTTGGGATTCCTGTAGAATTTACAACAACTATAGAAGATTTTATTGCTCACGATAGCCTTAAAATATCTTATGCAAAACAACCTTTAAGTAACGAGGTTTTTATTAGATCTAACGATTTGTTATTTGAGCAAGGCTTATCAGATATAGATATAAATATTTATGATTGGGAAGAGACTAAATGCTTTTTTCCTGCAGGAGATAAAAGTGCTTTGCCCTACGATATTTTTGCGGCAACATTTTATTTAATTAGTAGATATGAAGAGTATTTACCACACGTAAAGGACAATTATGGTCGTTTTCCAGCAGAAGAAAGTTTAGCCTTTAATAATCAGTTTTTAACACAACCAGTAGTAGATATTTGGGCATATAAATTTAAAACCATATTAAAAGAACAATTTCCTAATTATATATTTCCTGATAAAAAATATACAGTAACACCAGTTATAGATGTACCTATAGCTTATAGGTATAAATTGGTAGGAGTAATGCGTACATTTGGCGGGACCTTTAAAGATTTTTTTGCATTTAGATTTAAAGATGTTTATGAGCGTTTTGGCGTATTATTAGGAGCAAGAAAAGACCCGTTTGATACATATAAATACATTGTTAATCGACAAAAAAAACGGAATTTTAAATTTATATTTTTCTTCTTAGTTGGCGATTTTTCTACCTACGATAAAAACATAAATAGTCAAAAACAAAAGTTTAAATCTTTAATAAAACACGTTGCAGATTATTGTAAAGTAGGTATAAAATCTTCATTTTTTGCTCTAAATGATATTGAATTGTTAAAGATTGAAAAGAGTAGAATGGAAGCTATCATTAATACAAATATAGCAGGTTCTAGACATTCTTTTTCTAAAGTAAATTTACCAGAATCTTATCGTAATTTAGTCGAATTAGAAATACCTGAAGATTATACAATGGGCTACGTTAATCATTTAGGCTTTAGAGCAGGAACTTGTACTCCGTTTTTGTTTTATGATTTAGATTACGAGGTGCAAACACCACTAAAAATAGTACCATATCATGCTTTAGATTTTGCATTTTTAAAGTATAATTCGTTATTAGACAAACAAGAAGCTTTAGATAAATTAATTAAACAAGTTAAAGCTGTAAACGGTAATTTTGTACCTGTTTTTCATAATTATACATTTAGTAATATACCACGTTGGCAACATTTTAAAACACTATTTAATACAATTTTAGACTCAGTAGATGAACAATAATATAGAGCATATTTTTTTTGATTTAGATCACACACTTTGGGATTTTGATAAGAACTCGGCATTAACTTTTGATTTTATTTTTAAAAAGAATAATCTACAACTTAGTTTACCTGAGTTTTTGAGCGTTTACGAACCGCTAAATTTGCAATATTGGAAGCTTTATAGAGAAGAAAAAGTAAGCAAAGAACATTTAAGATTTTATAGATTAAAAGATACCTTTGATACTTTAAATATAGAAGTAGAGGCAGAAGTAATTAATAAACTGTCTGAAGATTATATAGATAACTTAAGTAATCAAAACCATTTATTTGATGGTACTTTTGAAATTTTAGATTATCTAAAACCAAAATATCAATTACATATTATAACCAATGGATTTGAAGATGTACAGCATCATAAGATGAAAAAATCAAACATATTTCATTTTTTTGAAACTATAACAAATTCAGAAATGGTTGGTGTAAAAAAGCCAAACCCTAAAATATTTAATCACGCTTTAGATTTAGCCAATGCAACAACTAAAAACAGTATTATGATTGGCGATAATTATGAAGCCGATATTTTAGGCGCATTAAATATTGGTTTAGATGCTATTTGCTTTAATTATCATAAAGAAACTATAGCTCCAGATATAAAAATTATCAATCATTTATTAGACTTAAAGAAATATTTATAAAGATGAAATTTTCAAAAATATTATTCATTTTCACAGTGCTATTTAGCACCGCATTATCAGCCCAAGACCAATTAAATAACTATAAATATATTGTTGTTCCAAACCAGTTCAAATTTCAAAAAGAACCAGGTCAATACCGTGTAAATGGTTTAGCTAAGTTTTTGTTAGAAAAACAAAATTTTACTGTTTTATTAGAAGGAGATACCTTACCAGAAGATGCGATACAAAATAACTGTTTAGTTTTAAAAACTACAGCAATAGACGATTCTTCTATGTTTAAAACTAAAATAAAATTTCAGTTTAAAGATTGTCAAGGTAAAGTGGTTTATACCACAGAAGAAGGCGAATCTAGGGAGAAAAAATATATAGTTGCATACAATGAAGCTGTAAGACAAGCTTTTAGTAGTTTGTCAAATTTCACTCATAAGTATGAAGTAAAAGAAACTGAAAATGAAGTAGAAGAAGTTATTGTTACTCCATTACCTAAAGTAACAGAAGCACCATTGGTTGAAGAAGTTGATGATGAAGAAATAGATGAAGAAATTGAAATGCCAGTAAAAGAAGGATATAAAAACTTTTCAAAAAATGCACTTACCGCCGAAGCATTTGGAGTTATCAATTATAAATTAAAAAATAGTCAAGGTCAAACAGTATACACTATATTATATTCTGGTAAAGAAGACTTTTATATTGTAAAAGGTAAAGATGCTGTTATTTATAAAATAAATGGTAGCTGGGTTATTGCAACCAACGACAATGGTACTTTACAGATTAAATCTATTGATATTAAGTTTTAATGTATTAATTTCTTAATTGATTAGTACTTAGTTTATTTCGCGTTAGGGATTAAGGTATTGTTGGAGCACATCTTTGATTGCGACTACCGAAAGCCCGACGCACTTTTGCTATTAAAAGCAAAAGTGGGTAACGCCCAAAATATTTTAATATCCATATTTATCTTTCCAGCGCTGTTTTAAAAATTCACGTTGCGCGTTTTCTCTAGCATTATTACCAGGTTGGTATAATGGTGTATTTGCAATTTCTTTGGGTAAAAACTCTTGTGCAGCAAAATTATTAGCGTAATTATGATTGTATTTGTAGTCTTCGCCATAACCAATATCTTTCATTAGTTTTGTTGGCGCATTACGTATGTTAAGTGGTATACTTAAATCTCCGGTTTGTTTGACTAATTGTTGCGCATTATTTATTGCCATATACGCCGCATTACTTTTTGGAGAACACGCTAAATATGTAGCACATTGACTAAGAATAATCCTGGATTCTGGATACCCAATTGTTGATACTGCTTGAAATGTACTATTTGCAATAACCAAAGCAGTTGGATTAGCATTACCAATATCTTCACTAGCTAAAATTAACATACGTCTAGCTATAAATTTTACATCTTCGCCGCCTTCAACCATACGTGCTAAATAGTAAACAGCAGCATTGGGATCACTACCACGTATAGATTTTATAAACGCCGAAATAATATCATAGTGTTGCTCGCCAGTTTTATCGTAACGTACGGTGTTACTTTCTACTTTATCCATTACCATTTTATCGGTAACGATAATCTTGTCACTATCTTCTGCGTTAATAATAAGTTCAAAAATATTAAGTAGTTTTCTAGCATCACCACCAGAAAGACGTAATAAAGCGTTGGTTTCTTTAAGCTTTATATTTTTTTTGGATAAAATCTCATCTTTTTCAATTGCACGGTTTAAAAGCGCCTCTAAATCGGTTTTTTCAAACTCTTTTAAAATATAAACCTGACAACGTGACAATAATGCCGAGATGACTTCAAAACTTGGGTTTTCTGTAGTAGCACCAATTAAAGTTACCCAACCTTTTTCTACAGCTTGTAATAAACTATCTTGTTGTGATTTGCTAAAACGATGTATTTCATCAATAAATAAAATTGGGTTTTTAGCCGTAAACAATCCGCCGCTTTCCTTCGCTTTATTAATTACATCTCTAACATCTTTCACTCCAGATGCAATTGCGCTTAATTGATAAAACGGACGATTGGATGTGTTTGCAATGATATTTGCTAATGTAGTTTTTCCAATTCCTGGTGGTCCCCAAAGTATCATCGACGGGATTAACCCTTGTTGGATGTGTCTAGTTAACGTTCCGTTTTTGCCCACTAAATGTTGCTGACTTATGTAATCATCCAACGTTTGTGGTCTTAATCTTTCGGCTAAAGGCGTATTCATCTTGTAAAATTAAATCAAACTTTTTTAAAACAATAATTACAATCAAACAACTTATCAACTTTGTTTTGGTGTGTCTTTTTTTGACAAAAAAATCAAAAAACGTCAGGATTTCGTAAGTCGCATTCAAAGATGTGCTCTAACAATTGCTCAACTATGAAGTAATCATGAATACATAAATTAAAAATAAGTATTAATGAATAATCCTTCACGCATTTATTAGCTGACAATTTAACATCACTTCAAAGTTGGTTAACTATTTGCTATATTCACTATAATGAAACAAAAAGAACCATTTAAATACAGTCCAGAAGTATTACTTTATCCGCTAGGATTTGTAATGCTAATTTGGCTTATTTTTGCTATCGAAATTCGTTTTAGTTTCAGTTTAAATAAATTAGGTATTTATCCTCAAAAACTTTCAGGTTTAAAAGGTATTTTGTTTAGTCCTTTTATACATGGCGGGATTAGTCATTTGTACCATAACTCAATACCGTTATTTATTCTTTCAGCAGCTTTATTCTATTTTTATAGACCGATAGCATTTAAAGTTTTAGGATATGGTATATTACTTTCGGGTTTTTTAACATGGTGTATTGGACGACCATCTTATCACATTGGAGCTAGCGGATTAATATATGTTTTAGCTAGTTTTATTTTTTTTAAAGGAGTTTTTGCAAAACATTATAGGTTGGTAGCTTTATCTATGTTGGTTGTCTTTCTTTACGGAAGTATGGTTTGGGATGTTTTACCATTAAAAGAAGGTGTTTCTTGGGAAGGACATCTATCTGGTTTAATAACAGGTTTGTTTTTTGCTTTAGTTTTTAGAAAGCAAATAGCAAAACCAAAACGATATGTTTGGGAACAACCAAATTATAACGAAGAAGAAGATGAGTTTTTAAAACACTTTGATGAAAATGGTAATTTTATTGAAAGTAAAGAAGAAGATATTGAGGTAGAAGAGAAGTCTTCAGCTCAAAATTCAATACATATAAAATATACTTTTAGAGAAAATAAAGACGATTAACGTCTTTGTCTTACAGCTTCATATAAAAATGCACCACAAGCAACCGAAACATTTAATGACTCTATCTCTCCTAACAAAGGTAATTTAGCTTTATAATCTGCAACTTTAATAACAGATGGATTAATGCCTCTTCCTTCAGATCCCATAATAATGGCACAAGCCTCTTTAAAGTCGACATCGTAAAGCGTATCTTCTGTTTTTTCGGTAGCAGCAATGACTTTAACACCAGATGCTTGTAAAAAAAACACAGCATCTTTAATGTGTGATACTCTACAAATAGGTACTTTAAATACAGCACCAGCACTTGTTTTAATAGTATCTCCGTTAACAGGTGCAGCTCCTTTAGATTGAATAATGATTCCGTTTACACCAGTACATTCTGCAGTTCTGATTATAGCACCAAAATTGCGTACATCACTTAATTGATCAAGTAGTAAATAGAGTGGAGTAGAAGTTTTTTCTAAAACTTGCTCATGCAACTCTTCAATATCATAAAACTTAATAGGAGATATTTGTGCCACTGCACCTTGGTGATTATTTTGTGTTAATTTATTTAGTTTTTCAATAGGTACATACGAAGCGTTAATTCTATTATGATTTATTAAAGACTCTAGCTCTTTAAATAAATCGCCTTTTAATCCCTTTTGTAAAAAGACTTTATCAATGTTCTTATCGGCATTTATAGCTTCTATAATAGCTCTTAAGCCAAAAATTTGTGTTGTTCTTTGCATGATGTAAAGGTATAAAAAAACAGCCTGATTTCTCAGGCTGTTTTTTTTATTCTTAATTGTTTTTCTTATAAAGAAAAATCAAAATCAAAACCGGCACCATAGTCTCCATCAGAGTAGTATAGTGTTGATTTGTTTCCATCTAGTAAATAAATTTCTCCAGCACCATCACCATATTGATCAAAAACTTGAAGTCTATAGTCTCCATCGCTTAAACAAATAGGTAAGTTAGTAAATCCTGTTCTGCCAGCATAACCACCAAAACCAGGAGAAGAATTGTTTGAAGCAACAATAACACCAGCATTAAGGTCTACAATTCTCCAGTAAACTTCTTCTGGGTAATCGTCAAAAACAGTGTAATAGAATAATCTGTTTTCTAAACACTCTCTAAAAACGTTAATAGTAGCAGGCTCACCAATTGATGATCCGTCTCCATTAGGTTCTGTAACGTTTAATACTAAAGTTACAGGCTCTCCATCTAATCCAGCGTAATCATTAATAGAAACAGCTAAGTCTCCTTTATTAGATCCTGCAGGTATAGTAACAGTTGAAGGTACTGTAATATAAGTTTGGTCTATTGTAGATGCAGACATAACTTCAACATTATATGTCCTGTCATTACCAGCTACGTTTGCTGAATAAAGTGATACATTTTGAGTACTAGAACCGCTAATTTCAACTTCTAAATCTATAGCTTGTCCTGAGAAAGCTACATAGTTTGTTCCTGGAGCTTCAACTTCTTCTTTTTCACAACTTGAAAAAAAGAATGCTGCCCCAATAGCTAAACATGTAAATAATCTTAATTTTTTCATGATTTGTATTTTTAACACACTTCTATGAAATATATTTCATAGAAGTGTGAAATTATATTATTGATTTTGGTTACTTAAAAATGGATTGTTCTGAATTTCATCTTGTGGAATTTCGAACTGCATTCTTTCGTCATTATAAGGAATTGGTTGTCCTACAAAAGATAAATGGTTAGAACCTCTAGTTACAGTAGCTTGGTTACGCTTCATAGCTAAATAACTCTTACCTTCACCCCATAACTCGATACGAGTTTGTAAGTAAATTTCATCTAAAAGTGCTTGACCTGTTAAAGTATCTACATAAGCAGAACTAGGTACTCTTAAATCTAATAAAGCTTTTAAGCTTGTTCTAGCAGCAGCTTCGTTTGGTATTCTAGCGTTAGCCTCAGCATTTAATAGGTAAGCTTCTTCAATTCTCATGTAAACGTAATCTGCAGTTACAGTTTGAGAAGCACCTCCAATTGTACCAGAAGCAGCAAACTTAAATAAAGGTTGTAAGTGTCTTCCGTTAGCAGGATTGTTTAAGAATTGACCTTTACGTGCATCATTTGCAGGGATTGCAGCGAATAAACTTGCGTCTATAGCTTTGTAATCTCCAGCCCATGCATAACTATATGAGAAAGCATCAATCTGACCCCACCAAGATACTAAATCTAAACCATTGTTTTCAGTAATGTCTATTCCCCACATCCAGTTGTCTGTAAAATTAACATCATTAAAAGCATTACTAGTACCATCTGCAGGTACAACAGTTACTTGAGCAGGCTGTAACATTGTGTGACTTGTAGTTGTGATAACATCATTTGTCAAGTCAGCTACGTCTTGCCATCTTCCACCTTTTGCACCTAAAACGTAAGCATAAATCATTCTAGCTACGTTTTGGTCAACTTGGTTTTTAGCTGTTCTGTTAAAACCATCTAAAAGAGTCACTGCATCCATTAAGTCCGCTTCCATTTGGTTGTAAACTTGCTCAGCTGTAGACTTTGGTAAGTTTTCAATTTCAGGCTCTATATAAAGAGGTAAAATAGCTTCGTTTGGTACATACTCTTTTTGAAAATATTGTGTTAAGTAAAAATAAGAATGAGCTCTTAACGCCTTAGCTTGTCCCATTGCATATTTGTTCTCATCTAACTCAGGTACTGCGTCATTACCTCCTAAAGAAGCAATTACGTTGTTTGCAGATCTTACAATTCTGTAGTAGTATCTCCATACCATTCTGTTACGACCTCTTGTGAAATCCTGAGGAGCTTGGAATTCAGTAATATCTGCTCTGTACCATCCATATGTACTAACACTAAGTGCCATATCACCACAAAGCATATCACCATATACATCATAACCTTTTTGACCAAAGTCATCATGGTTAAGATCTGTTCCTCCTGATCCAGTTTGAATCATTTGAGCGTAAATACCATTTACGAATGCTGCAGGTATATTTGTGTTTGTTTCTGCAGCCTGTTCTGCATCAGCAGAAGTAAAAGATGCTGTTGGTTGGCTTTCACCAGCAACACCTGTGTTGTCTAAGAACTCTTCACTACAGCTGAAAGACAAAGCAATCACTGCTATAGCTAAAGTTTGTTTAAATAAATTTTTCATAATTTCTTTTTTTTTGTTTAAAATTTAATTCTTGCACCAAAAGTTATAGTTGTTGCAGGTGCATAAATTTGTCTTCCTGAGTTTCCGTTTTCTCTAATAGATGGATTAAACCCTTCTCTCTTGGTCTTAATCATTAAGTTATCTCCAGAAACCCACAGGTTTAATGCATCAATACCTGATTTTGATATTAATTTGTTAGGTACAGTATATCCTATTCTAGCATTGTTAAGTGCTATGTAATCTGTACTAATGATAAATCTTGATGAAGTTGAAGTACCATTAACAACAGCATTGTCAGCTAATAAAGGAACATCAGTTATGTCTCCTGGTTGTTGCCATCTATTAAGGATATCTGTGTGGTAGTTGTTACCAGCTGCACCAAAACGATCACTCATCAATTCAGCATATTGAGAGTCATAAGCATAACCACCTAAACTATAAGTGAATTGTGCAGAGAAATCAAAGTTTTTGAACGCTCCAGATAATCTAAACGCACCTCTTAAATCAGGTATAAAAGATTTGTCTAAATATACTTCTGTTGCATTAGCGTATGTTTTAGTAACAGTTCTTTTGATGTTAGCATTACCTACTTTTTGTTGATATTCAAAAAGAGATCCTGTTCCATTTAAAGATTCTTCAGTACCATTTCCAATGTAGAAGTTATCAGTTGATGTAGGTTCACCTGCATCTAAGACACCATTGTTATTTAAATCATCATAGTATTGGTACCATAATGGAGAACCATCTCCTGGATCAACACCAGCCCATTCTCTCATGTAGAAATCATAGATAGAACTTCCTTTAGACCAAGCATATAAACCTTGAACATCAAGAATTTTTTCTTGACCAGTAGATACATCTATTGGCATTTTCTTAAATTCATTACTGATAATTTCTCCATTAGCAGAAATGTCTAATTGGAAATCTTTATTCTTGATTATGTGTGCAGTTACATCAAATTCAAGACCACTGTTAGAAATTTCTCCATCATTAACTAAGATAGAAGCAAACCCGATAGAAGGACCTCTTCTTTGAGGGAAAAATAAGTTGTCTGTATACTTATTATAATAATCAATATTAACATCTAAGAATCTAGATCTACCAATTGTAGATTCTATTCCAAACTGAGTCATTTTTGAAGTTTCCCAAGTTAAGTCAGGATTTCCAGGTCTAGTTTCTGGTAATGAAATTGCACCACCAACAAATTCTCTACTGTAGATTGTATAACCAGATACGTTAGAAACACCATCTTGGTCACCAGTAATACCGTAAGAACCTTTAAGCTTTAAGTAAGATATGTAACTATCTGCCATAAAGTCTTCAGCACTCATTACCCATGCTCCACCAATAGAACCGAATACACCCCATTTGTCATTTACAAATCGAGAAGATCCATCTGTTCTTAAAGAACCTGTTACATAGTACTTACCATTGTAGTTATAGTTAACTTGACCAAAGTAAGATTCGATTGCCGAACCAGTTGTGGTACCAATTGCAGGAGAAGTACTTTCTGCATAGTTAGACAGATTGTAGATGCCTGGTTGGTATACATTTTGCTTAAACTGTTGAGAAACATCAGATCTTTGCTCGTTAGATTCGTGTGCTACTAAAGCTTCTATAGAGTGATTTCCAAAAGTCTTGTTATATCTTAATAACTGTAAGAAACTTGTGTTCCAAAGTTGAGAGTCAGTAACCGTTAACGTACCGTTAGAGTTAGCTGCTATCGTATAATTATTGTTACCTACGTTGTAGAATCTTTGGAACCTGTACTGAGCACCATATCTAATTTCAGCTTTTAAATCTTTAGTTATGTTTATATCAGTAGTGAAATTACCATTTAAAGCGTGATTATCACCTCCGTTAAAATCTAAAATAGCTGATCCTACAGGGTTTAATAAGTTTGCATTAGGACGAGCTCTATCAAATCCATTAGCTAAAGCGGTAGGTGAACCAAAATCAAATTGAGCACCTCCATAAATTGGGTCTGGAATTAATTCTCCAGTACCAGGATATCTTGCATAAACAGGATATATTGGCGCCATTTTATCAGCAAATTCAAATATGTTTTCTGATCCATCTGTTTGACCATTGTTAGTACTTTCAGAGTATGCATAGTTTACATTAGCTCCTACTTTTAACCAATCTTTGATATCTGTACTTAAGTTAATTAAACCAGTATATCTTTTGTAATCAGAATTTATGATATAACCTTCGTCATTAAGGTATCCTAAAGATACATAGTATCTTGATTTGTCGCTTCCACCACCCATTCTCAGGTTAGCTTCAGTTCTAATACCAGTACCAAACGATTCGTCTGCATATGATTCTGGAGTAAATAATCTGTTTACACCAGGTCTAACTGAACGTGTAACAGGGTCAATTAATTCTGCTCCTGTAGCAACATCCCACATGTTGTAACCAGCACCTATACCGTTATCTCCTAATAAGCGGTTGTTTGCAAATCCAACTGGATCTGGGTTACCATCTACAACACCTCTGTTGTACAGTCCTTCCCATACAAGACCAACGTATTGTTCTGGAGAATCGATTACATCGTATCTAGGTATAATTTGGTTGTTGATACCTGTTTTTAAGTCAACTTCAATATAAGATTTATCAGTAGAAGTTCCGCTTTTGGTAGTAATAATTACAACACCATTAGCACCTCTAGAACCGTAGATTGCAGTTGCTGTAGCATCTTTTAAAACCGTAGTACTTTTAATATCAGAAGGGTTTATAGTGTTAAGAGCAAAAGTACCTTGTAAAGGAACTCCGTCTACAACATATAAAGGCGCTCTGTTTCCGTTAGGAGAACCAAAACCTCTAATTCTTATTGTACCAACAGTACCTGGCTGACCAGATGTGTTAATTACGTTAACACCAGCTACCTCACCAGTTAGAGCTTGAGTTACATTGGCAAAGTTTTTTGCTTCTAAAACTTCACTTTTTACAACTTTAGCTGTACCAGTGTTTGCTCTTTCTGTTGTAGTACCGTAACCAACTACGATAACTTCATCAAGAGTGTTGTCTGGTTCAAGAGTAACATCAATTTTGTTACTAGCTCCAACAGTTACTTCTTTGGTGCTATATCCAACATAACTGTATGTTAACACATCACCTGTACTTGTGCTGATAGAGTAATTACCATCAAAATCTGTTGTAGTTCCGTTAGATGTTCCTTTCACAGCTACTGTTGCCGATGGTAACGGTAAGCCATTTTCGTCAGAAACAACTCCTGAAACTGTTTTTTCTTGTGCAAAAGATAGTTGCACAACAAACGCTAGGAATAGCGTTAAAATTCCACTAAACTTTGTTTTCATTTTATAATTTATTTGAATTAGTCTACGCCAAAAATCATAATAAAAACTTAATTAAACAATAATTATGGGTTAAAATTTTGATTTTTTTATAAATATTTCCTAAAATCTTAATATTCGATTAGAATATTGCGGATAATTTAAGGTGTATCTTCGAATTATTTAATTTGAATGGTAATTCTTCATTTTTACCATTTGCATATACAAAACTTAATATTCCTGATTTAGTTAATATTCCAAAACCAAAACCAAATCCGTACAGGTTTTGATTTTGGTTTATAGTTTCGTTTTTAAATGTAGCTATATCAACAACGCTGTTAATATAAATGTTTGAGCTTAGATTATATCTGTATTCTGTATTTAAAAGGTAGTAATTAGAGGCAATTATACTATTTTCAGAAAACCCTCTTATTGAGTTTATACCTCCAAACCGATATAATTCATTTTCTAAGTAATTGCTAGAGGATAGTATTTCAGCTTTTCCTCTTAGATAGAAACTGTTTCTTTCATTTAAATTAAAAATATGATTAGCGTCAATGCTTATTTTGTTCTGTTTTGTTTTATTGTTGTTGTCCCTAAAACCAGTTCCGTAAATTAATGTAATATCAGTTTTGATTGGGAATAGGACATTACTTTGTCTTTTTAGGTATTGATAACCAAAATTGGTAAATGCAGCGTTGTAGTTATCAATCAACGAATTATTAATCGTATTGTTAGAGGATAAGTTTGTGGAGTTGCTAGATTCTATGCCTCCAAAAAATAAATTCTCGCTATTAAGCTGGAATGTGATATTCGCTTTTTGGGTTGTGTTTGAAAAGGTTGAATCTACTCTAACTATTTTTAATGCTGTATTTAAGCCAATTGGAGAATTGAATAAGTAGGGTAGGTTGGCTTCAATGTTAAAATTTGTTTGATCAGATTCATCGCTTTTATAATTGATTAATAAGCTTTCTCCGTAATTAAGGTTATTGGTTAGTTTGATGTCTAAGTATCCATTAAATTTAATTTTATTTGTCTCTTCATTAGTTGTAAAACCAATAAAACCATCAAAAGCGTTGCTTTTAATTTTTTCTATATAAAGATAGAGTTGTGTTGAGTCTTTGCTAAATAAAATTTCTGGTTCTTTAATTTGATTAGAAAAGCTTAGATTGTTTAAGGCTTTTGTTTTTTTCTTTATTTCGGTTATACTAAAGTTGGTATTCTGTTTTAATTTTAAGTAATGTTTTAAATATGACTTAGGAAAACTCTCATACCCTTTAACTATTATTTTATTAAGTTTTCTTTTCGAACCTTCAATGTTTATTTTTAAATCTGCTCTTAAACTGTTTTGATTTATGTTTGAAATATTTGAAAGTTTGATTGATAAGAAAGGGTATCCTTCAGAAGATAATTTTTCAGTTAGATTTTCTAAGGTTTTTTCTAAATTTTTGTACTTTATAATAAGAGTGCCATTTGAGATTTTTTCTTTTAAACTCTTTTTAAACTTTTCATTAAAAATGTTATTAGTGTATATGTGAATGGTTTCAATTTTACTTTTAAGATGAAATTTTGCAATAAATAAGTTTTTAGAAATTGAATCCAAGCTAATTAGTTCTGTGTTGATATAGCCATCATTGATAATATTGGTTCTAACTTTTTTTATTTCTTTTTCTATCGATGTAATATCAGTATGTTGAATGTTGTATCCAATCTTATTGATAATTGAGGTCTCTGTACTATCAACACCAATAATATTAAGTTTCTTGTCTTGTGAATAGCTTTGTGAAATCACAAGAGAAAATATGTAGAGAAAAATAAGTTTTAAACGCAAATTATTATGATGTTTTATTTGGTGAGTAAAACTAACCTAAAAAGTTAATCATTTATAACTGAATTTTATAAAAAAGTAAATTCTATTGAAAATTAATGGTTTAAGATTTGAATTATTGATTTTAATTTCTACCTTTGCAGCCCTCTAAGAAGAGGTAACGAAAAAATTATATATAAATTATATGCCAACAATTTCACAATTAGTACGAAAAGGAAGAGCCAAAATAACCAAGAAGAGTAAATCGGCTGCTTTAGATTCGTGTCCTCAAAGACGTGGTGTATGTACTCGTGTTTATACAACGACACCTAAAAAACCTAACTCAGCAATGCGTAAGGTGGCAAGGGTTCGTTTAACAAACGGAAACGAGGTTAATGCATATATCGGTGGTGAAGGTCACAATTTACAAGAGCACTCGATAGTATTGGTTAGAGGAGGAAGGGTAAAAGATTTACCAGGAGTTAGATATCACATCGTTCGTGGTGCTTTAGACACAGCAGGTGTTGCAGGTAGAACACAACGTAGATCTAAGTATGGTGCAAAACGCCCTAAGAAGTAATTTAAAACTTTAAGAAGAAGACATGAGAAAAAGACAAGCGAAAAAAAGACCTCTTTTACCGGATCCTCGTTTTAATGATCAGTTAGTAACTAGATTTGTTAATATGATGATGTGGGACGGGAAAAAGTCTGTTGCTTTTAAGGTGTTTTATGATGCAATAGATATCGTAGACTCAAAAAAGACAGATGAAGAAAAAACAGCTTTAGAAATTTGGAAAGATGCTTTATCTAACGTTATGCCTCACGTAGAAGTACGTAGTCGTCGTGTAGGAGGTGCAACGTTTCAAATTCCTAATCCAATACGTGCAGATCGTAAAGTTTCAACTGCAATGAAGTGGTTAATCAGCTACGCGCGTAAAAGAAATGAAAAATCTATGGCTTTAAAACTAGCTTCAGAAATTTTAGCAGCTGCTAAAGAAGAAGGAGCAGCGGTTAAGAAGCGTATAGATACTCACAAAATGGCAGAAGCAAACAAAGCATTCTCTCACTTTAGATTTTAATAAGAAATGGCAAGAGATTTAAAATATACAAGAAACATAGGAATTGCAGCTCATATTGATGCAGGTAAAACTACAACAACAGAGCGTATTCTTTATTATACAGGAGTTTCTCATAAGATAGGAGAGGTACATGATGGTGCTGCTACTATGGACTGGATGGAGCAAGAGCAAGAAAGAGGTATTACAATTACTTCAGCTGCTACAACTTGTACGTGGAAGTTTCCAATGGAAAATGCACAACCACTACCAGAAACTAAAGATTATCACTTTAACATCATTGATACTCCTGGTCACGTTGATTTTACAGTAGAGGTAAACCGTTCTTTACGTGTGTTAGACGGTTTAGTATTCTTATTTAGTGCAGTAGATGGTGTGGAGCCACAATCTGAAACTAACTGGAGACTTGCTGATAATTATAAAGTACCACGTATCGGATTTGTTAACAAAATGGACCGTCAAGGATCTAATTTCTTAGCGGTATGTCAACAAGTAAAAGATATGTTAAAGTCAAACGCTGTGCCAATCGTTTTAAATATTGGTGATGAGGCAGACTTTAAAGGTATTATTGATTTAGTAAAAAACAGAGCTATCGTATGGCATGACGAAACTCAAGGGGCTACTTTTGATGTTATCGATATTCCAGAAGATATGAAAGAAGAAGCGCGTAAGTACCGTGCACTTTTAATTGAAGAAGTTGCAACTTACGACGAGAATCTTTTAGAAAAATTTATGGAAGATGAAGATTCTATTACAGAAGAAGAAGTGCATGCTGCACTTAGAGCTGCTGTAATGGATATGGCTATAATACCAATGGTATGTGGTTCTTCTTTCAAAAATAAAGGTGTGCAGTTTTTATTAGATGCTGTATGTCGTTATTTACCTTCTCCATTAGATAGAGATAATATTGTAGGAACAGATCCTAATACAGGAGATTCTGTTGTGCGTAAACCAGATGCTAAAGATCCATTTTCAGCTTTAGCGTTTAAGATTGCTACAGATCCGTTCGTAGGACGTTTAGCATTCTTCCGTGCTTATTCTGGACGTTTAGATGCAGGTTCTTATGTGTTAAATAATCGTTCAGGTAAAAAAGAACGTATCTCTCGTATTTACCAAATGCACTCTAATAAACAAAATGCAATCGATTTTATCGAAGCAGGAGATATTGGAGCAGCTGTAGGTTTTAAAGATATTAAAACAGGAGATACTTTATCTTCAGAAAATGCACCAATTGTTTTAGAATCTATGGAATTCCCAGATCCAGTAATCGGTATCGCGGTAGAGCCAAAGACTAAAGCAGACGTTGATAAGTTAGGTATGGCTTTAGCTAAATTAGCTGAAGAAGATCCAACATTTACAGCAAGAACTGATGAAGCTTCTGGACAAACAATTATATCTGGAATGGGTGAGCTTCACTTAGATATTATTGTAGATCGTTTAAAGCGTGAATTTAAAGTTGAAGTAAGTCAAGGTCAACCTCAAGTAGAGTACAAAGAAGCAGTTACACAACGTGCAGAGCACAGAGAAGTTTATAAAAAGCAATCTGGTGGACGTGGTAAATTCGCAGACATTGTATTTACTTTAGAGCCAGCTGAAGAAGGAAAAGATGGTTTAGAATTTGTCTCTGAAATTAAAGGAGGTAACGTACCAAAAGAATTTGTTCCTTCAGTAGAAAAAGGATTTAAAGAGGCTATGAAAAATGGTCCATTAGCAGGATACGAAGTAGACGCTATGAAAGTGACTTTAACAGATGGATCTTACCACGATGTGGATTCTGATCAGTTATCGTTCGAATTAGCTGCTAAATTAGGTTTCAAAGCTGCTGCAAAAGCTGCAAAAGCTGTAATAATGGAACCAATAATGAAGTTAGAAGTTATCACTCCAGAAGAAAACATGGGTGATATCGTAGGAGACTTAAACCGTCGTAGAGGACAAGTTAGTGATATGGGTGACAGAGCAGGAGCTAAAACAGTAAAAGCAACTGTACCATTATCAGAAATGTTTGGATATGTAACTACATTAAGAACATTATCTTCAGGACGTGCAACTTCTACAATGGAATTTTCTCATTATGCAGAAACTCCATCTAACATTTCAGAAGAAGTAATAAAAGCTGCTAAAGGCGCTGAATCGTAAATCTTAAGAAAATGAGTCAAAAAATCAGAATAAAATTAAAGTCTTACGATCACAATTTAGTAGACAAGTCTGCTGAAAAGATTGTAAAAACAGTAAAAAGTACTGGTGCTGTAGTAACTGGACCAATTCCATTACCAACACACAAAAAGATTTTCACTGTATTACGTTCACCACACGTAAATAAGAAGTCAAGAGAACAATTTCAATTAAGCTCTTACAAGAGACTATTAGATATTTACTCTTCATCTTCTAAGACAATTGATGCTTTAATGAAGCTTGAATTACCAAGTGGAGTTGAAGTTGAAATCAAAGTGTAAGTAAGATTAAAATTCGTTTAAGGAATTTAAACGAAACATGTCCGGAGCTGCGAGCGAAGGAAAAACGGTAAAAAATACAATTCAAGGCTGAAACGTATTTTTCAGCCTTGAATTTTAATAAATAAATTAATAAATAAATAAATAAATATGTCTGGGTTAATTGGAAAAAAGATCGGTATGACAAGCATCTTTGATGAAAATGGAAAAAACATTCCATGTACAGTAATCGAAGCTGGACCATGTATCGTTACCCAAGTCAGAACTGAAGAAGTTGATGGCTACAATGCTGTACAATTAGGTTTCGATGACGCGACAGAAAAAAGTGCTACAAAAGCAGACTTAGGTCACGCTAAAAAAGCAGGTACTTCTGTAAAACGCAAACTTGTCGAATTTAAAGGTTTTGAGGAGGAGTACAAATTAGGTGATGCAATCACTGTAGATCACTTCGCTGAAGGTGAGTTTGTTGATGTTTCAGGGACATCAAAAGGAAAAGGATTTCAAGGAGTTGTTAAACGTCATGGTTTTGGCGGAGTAGGACAAGCTACTCATGGTCAACATAACCGTTTAAGAGCACCAGGATCTATTGGTGCTGCATCTTATCCTGCAAGAGTATTCAAAGGAATGCGTATGGCAGGTCGTATGGGTGGAGACTCAATTAAAGTTGAAAATTTAAGAGTTTTAAAAGTAGTTCCAGAAAAGAACTTACTTGTTGTTAAAGGTTGTGTACCTGGACACAAAAACGCTTATGTAATTATCAGAAAGTAATGAAAGTAGCAGTTTTAGATATAAACGGAAAAGAAACAGGAAGAAAGGCAGACCTTTCTGATGGTGTTTTTGCTATAGAGCCTAACAATCATGCTGTATATTTAGATGTAAAGCAATACCTAGCAAATCAAAGACAAGGTACGCATAAGTCTAAAGAAAGAGCAGAAATTGCAGGAAGTACTCGTAAAATTAAAAAGCAAAAGGGTACTGGTACTGCCAGAGCTGGTAGTATCAAATCAGGAGTGTTTAAAGGAGGAGGACGTATGTTCGGACCAAGACCAAGAAACTACTCTTTTAAATTAAATAAAAACTTAAAGCGTTTAGCGCGTAAGTCTGCATTAAGTATTAAGGCAAACGAGAAATCAATTATAGTTTTAGAAGACTTTAATTTTGACACTCCAAAGACTAAAAACTTTACAGCAATTTTAAACGCATTAAACCTACAAGATAAAAAATCATTGTTTGTCTTGGGTGCGTCAAATAATAACGTATATTTGTCGTCACGTAATTTAAAAGGGTCTGAAGTTGTAACTTCTTCAGAATTAAACACTTATAAAATACTAAATGCAAATCAAGTTGTCCTTTTAGAGGGTTCTTTAGAAGGAATTGAGTCGAACTTAAGTAAATAAGAAACAAAATGAGTATCTTAATTAAACCTATAATCACAGAAAAAGCAACTGCAAACAGTGAATTAAATAACTGTTACAGTTTCTTCGTGAACACAAAGGCGAACAAGGTAGAAATTAAAAAAGCAGTAGAAGCTGCTTATGGCGTTTCTGTAGAAAAAGTTCGTACTATAAATGTCCGTCCAGATAGAAATACTAAGTATACAAAAACTGGTATTCAACATGGTAAAACAAATGCAATGAAAAAAGCAATTGTACAACTGGCGGAAGGTGAAATGATTGATTTATACACTAACATGTAATTAAAGACAAATGTCAGTAAGAAAATTAAAACCAATCACACCAGGTCAGCGATTTAGAGTAGTAAACGGGTTTGACGCCGTTACTACTGACAAGCCGGAGAAAAGTTTATTAGCTCCGAAAAAAAGATCAGGTGGTAGAAACAGTCAAGGACGTATGACTATGCGCTACAAAGGTGGTGGCCATAAAAGAAGGTATCGTATTATCGATTTTAAAAGAACTAAAGTAGGTGTTCCTGCTGAAGTTGCTTCGATTCAATACGATCCAAACAGAACAGCGTTTATTGCTTTATTAAACTATCAAGATGGTGAAAAAGCATATATTATTGCTCAAAATGGATTAAAAGTTGGGCAAACTGTTGTTTCTGGTGAAACTGCATCTCCTGAAATTGGAAATGCTATGCCATTAGCTAATATACCATTAGGTACAATTATTTCTTGTGTAGAGTTAAGACCTGGTCAAGGTGCTGTTATGGCACGTAGTGCTGGTGCTTTTGCACAATTAATGGCAAAGGATGGTAAATTTGTTACGATCAAATTACCTTCAGGAGAAACTAGATTAATCTTGTCTACATGTATGGCTACAATTGGAGCTGTATCTAACTCAGATCATCAATTGTTAGTTTCTGGTAAAGCAGGACGTAGTAGATGGTTAGGAAGACGTCCAAGAACAAGACCTGTAGTTATGAACCCAGTTGATCATCCAATGGGAGGTGGTGAAGGTAAGTCTGCAGGTGGACATCCACGTTCTAGAAACGGTGTACCTGCTAAAGGTTACAGAACCCGTTCTAAAACAAAAGCAAGTAACAAGTACATTGTAGAACGTAGAAAGAAATAATAAGACATGGCAAGATCATTAAAAAAAGGACCTTACGTTCATTATAAATTAGAAAAGAAAGTAGCTGCTAATGTAGAAGCTAACAAAAAAACAGTAATCAAAACATGGTCAAGAGCTAGTATGATTACACCTGATTTTGTTGGTCAAACAATCGCAGTACACAACGGTCGTCAGTTTGTTCCAGTTTATGTTACAGAAAACATGGTTGGACATAAATTAGGAGAATTTTCACCAACAAGATCTTTTAGAGGACATGCTGGTGCTAAAAATAAAGGAAAAAAGTAAGCTATGGGAAGTCGTAAAAAACAAATGGCAGACGCTATTAAGGAAGCAAAAAAGCAAGTAGCTTTTGCAAAGCTTAATAACTGTCCTACGTCACCAAGAAAAATGCGTTTAGTTGCTGATTTAGTTAGAGGTGAACGCGTAGAAAAAGCACTTAATATTTTAAAGTTTAGCCAAAAAGAAGCTTCAAATCGTTTAGAAAAATTATTATTATCTGCGATAGCTAACTGGCAAGCAAAAAATGAAGATGCTAGTATAGAAGATGCTGAACTTTTTGTTCAAGAGATAAGAGTTGATGGTGGATCTATGTTAAAAAGATTAAGACCAGCTCCTCAAGGACGTGCACACAGAATAAGAAAACGCTCAAACCACGTAACAATCGTAGTAGGAGCTAACAATAATACACAAAGCTAAGATAGATATGGGACAAAAAACAAATCCAATCGGAAATCGCTTAGGAATTATCAGAGGATGGGAATCTAACTGGTACGGAGGAAACGATTATGGTGATAAACTTGCCGAAGACGATAAGATAAGAAAGTATGTTTATGCTCGTTTATCTAAAGCTAGTGTATCAAGAGTAATTATCGAAAGAACTCTTAAACTTGTAACCGTTACTATCACTACTGCTAGACCTGGTATTATTATCGGTAAAGGTGGTCAAGAGGTAGACAAGTTAAAAGAAGAGCTTAAGAAAATTACTGGTAAAGAAGTTCAGATTAATATTTTTGAAATAAAAAGACCTGAACTAGATGCGTTTTTAGTTGCATCAAGTATTGCTCGCCAAATAGAAAATCGTATTTCTTACAGAAGAGCAATTAAAATGGCTATTGCTGCAACAATGCGTATGAATGCAGAAGGAATTAAAGTTCAAATTAGTGGTCGTTTAAACGGTGCTGAAATGGCACGTTCAGAACATTACAAAGAAGGACGTATTCCTTTATCAACTTTTAGAGCCGATATTGACTATGCTTTAGTTGAAGCACACACTACTTATGGTAGATTAGGTGTTAAGGTATGGATCATGAAAGGTGAAGTATATGGAAAAAGAGAACTTTCTCCTCTTGTTGGATTATCTAAGAAGCAAGGAAAAGGTGGTCGTGGTGGAAAGAGAGATAATAAATCACGTCGTAGAAAGTAATTTTTTAAAGCAAAGAAAAAATGTTACAGCCTAAAAGAACAAAATTTAGAAAACAACAAAAGGGACGTATGAAAGGTAACTCTGGAAGAGGTCACCAATTATCTTACGGAACTTTTGGAATAAAATCATTAGATTCTAACTTTCTAACTTCACGTCAAATTGAAGCAGCTCGTATTGCAGCTACTCGTTACATGAAAAGAGAAGGGCAATTATGGATTAAAATATTTCCAGACAAGCCTATTACAAAGAAACCTCTTGAAGTACGTATGGGTAAAGGTAAAGGTGCTGTAGAATATTGGGCGGCTGTTGTTAAACCAGGAAGAATCTTATTTGAAGTTGGAGGTGTGCCTTTAGACGTTGCTAAAGAAGCATTAAGACTTGCAGCTCAAAAATTACCAGTAAAAACTAAGTTTGTAATCGCTAGAGATTACGAAGCATAATTAATTAATATTATGAAACAGTCAGAAATTAAAGAATTATCTGTAGCTGAGTTACAAGAGAAACTTAGTGAAACAAAAAAGAGCTATGTAGATTTAAAAATGGCTCATGCAGTCTCTCCTTTAGAGAATCCTATTCAATTACGTTCAGTAAGACGTGATGTTGCTAGAATAGCTACGGAATTAACTAAAAGAGATTTAAAATAATTCTGCTTAAAGATGGAAAATAGAAATTTAAGAAAAGAGCGTATAGGTGTAGTTACTAGTAACAAAATGCAGAAATCAATAGTGGTTTCTGAGGTTAAAAAAGTAAAACACCCAATGTACGGAAAGTTCGTATTAAAGACTAAAAAATACGTAGCACACGACGAGACAAATGATTGTAACATTGGTGATACTGTAAAGATCATGGAAACAAGACCTTTAAGTAAATCTAAATGTTGGAGATTAGTTGAAATAATTGAAAGAGCGAAGTAATTATGGTACAACAAGAATCAAGATTAAAAGTAGCAGACAACACTGGAGCAAAAGAAGTATTAACTATTCGTGTTCTAGGTGGTACTAAAAGAAGATATGCTTCTGTAGGAGACAAAATTGTCGTTTCAGTAAAAGATGCAACTCCTAACGGAAACGTTAAAAAAGGAGCTGTTTCTACTGCAGTAGTTGTTCGTACCAAAAAAGAAGTTAGACGTCCAGATGGATCATATATTAGATTTGACGATAACGCATGTGTTTTATTAAATCCAACAGGAGAAATGAGAGGAACACGTGTATTTGGACCTGTAGCTAGAGAACTTCGTGATAAACAATTCATGAAAATTGTATCATTAGCACCAGAGGTGCTTTAATTGATAAATAAGATGGCAAAGCTTAAAATAAAAACAGGAGATACCGTAAAAGTTATAGCAGGTGATCATAAAGGATCTGAAGGTACAGTACAAAAAGTGCTTATCGAAAAAAACAAAGCTATAGTAGAAGGCGTGAACATGGTTAAGAAACATACTAAACCAAGTGCACAAAACCCTCAAGGTGGTATTGTAGAAAAAGAAGCACCAATTAACATTTCAAACTTATCATTGTTAACTTCTAAAGGAGAAACAACTAGAGTAGGTTATAGAATGGAAGGTGATAAAAAAGTAAGATTTTCTAAAAAATCTAATGAAGTATTATAGTTATGGGATATTCACCGAGACTAAAAGAAGAGTATAAAAGCAAAGTAATTGCAGCTCTTACAGAAGAATTTGGATATAGTAACGTTATGCAAGTACCAAAGCTAGAAAAAATAGTGCTTTCTAGAGGTGTTGGTGCTGCAGTAGCAGATAAAAAATTAGTAGACCACGCAGTAGAAGAATTAACAACTATTACTGGTCAAAAAGCTGTTGCTACTATGTCTAAAAAGGATGTTGCGTCTTTCAAATTACGTAAAGGAATGCCAATCGGAGCAAAAGTTACTTTACGTGGAGAAAGAATGTATGAGTTTTTAGATCGTTTAATCACTACTGCGTTACCACGTGTAAGAGATTTTAACGGAATTAAAGCTACAGGTTTTGACGGAAGAGGTAACTACAACCTAGGAGTTACTGAACAAATTATATTTCCAGAAATAAATATCGATAAAGTTAATAAAATTGACGGAATGGATATTACATTTGTAACTTCTGCTGAAACTGATAAAGAAGCAAAATCATTATTAACAGAATTAGGATTGCCTTTTCAAAAAAACTAAATTATGGCTAAAGAATCAATGAAAGCCCGTGAGGTTAAAAGAGCAAAAACAGTAGCTAAATATGCTGAGAAACGTAAAGCTTTAAAAGAAGCTGGAGATTACGAAGCATTACAAAAGTTACCAAAAAATGCATCTCCGGTTCGTATGCACAATAGATGTAAACTAACAGGAAGACCAAAAGGATATATGCGTACTTTTGGTATCTCTCGTGTAATGTTTAGAGAAATGGCAAACAAAGGTTTAATACCAGGTGTTAAAAAAGCAAGTTGGTAAAATTATTATAAATTGGATTAAGGTTTGCAATAGTGCAAAAACCAAGTCCGCAAATTAATACATATGTATACAGATCCAATAGCAGATTATTTAACTAGAATTAGAAACGCTGTGCGTGCTAATCATAGAGTAGTTGAAATACCTGCTTCAAATTTAAAAAAGGATATAACTAAAATATTATTCGATCAAGGATATATTTTAAGTTATAAATTTGATGACTCTTCAGTACAAGGAACTATCAAGATAGCTCTTAAGTACAATAAAGAGACAAAAGAGCCAGTAATTAGAAAAATTCAAAGAATTAGTAAACCTGGTTTACGTAAGTACTCAGGTTCTAAAGAAATGCCAAGAATTCTTAACGGTTTAGGTATTGCAATTGTTTCTACTTCTCACGGAGTAATGACAGGTAAACAAGCCCAAAGAGAGAATGTAGGTGGCGAAGTTTTATGTTACGTTTACTAATTAAAAATCCAGAAAGAAAATGTCAAGAATAGGAAATAATCCAGTTGCCATTCCAGAAGGAGTAACTGTAACAGTAAAAGATAATACAATTACGGTAAAAGGAAAATTAGGGGAATTAACTCAAGATTTTGATACTGTAGAAGTAAAAGTAGAAGAAGGAAACGTATTAGTAACACGTTCTGCAGAAACTAAACAACATAAAGCTAAGCACGGTTTATACCGTTCTTTGATCAATAATATGATTGAAGGAGTATCTAAAGGATGGACTAAAGAACTAGAGTTAGTCGGAGTAGGATACAGAGCAAGTAACCAAGGTAATGTTTTAGAATTAGCCTTAGGTTTTTCTCACAATATAGTGATGAGTTTAGCACCAGAAATTAAAGTTGAAACAGTTTCTGAAAAAGGTAAAAATCCAATTATTAAACTTTCATCTTTTGATAAGCAATTAGTAGGTCAAGTAGCTGCTAAGATCAGAGGATTTAGAAAGCCTGAACCATATAAAGGAAAAGGTATTAAGTTTGTTGGAGAAGAATTAAGAAGAAAAGCTGGTAAATCAGCATAATAATTTAGTTATGGCGTTAACAAAATCACAAAGAAGATCAAGAATAAAAAGCAGAATTCGTAAGATTGTTTCTGGTACAGAAGCAAGACCGAGATTATCTGTTTTCAGAAGTAATAAAGAAATTTATGCTCAAATAGTAGATGACGTTACAGGTAAAACACTAGTAGCTGCATCTTCAAGAGATAAAGATATTAGTTCTTCAAAAGGTAATAAAGTAGAAATAGCTGCATTAGTAGGTAAGTCTATCGCTGAAAAAGCCTTAAAGGCTGGTGTTGAAACTATTTCTTTTGATAGAGGTGGTTATTTATATCACGGAAGAGTAAAATCATTAGCTGAAGGAGCTAGAGAAGGAGGACTTAAATTCTAAGAAATTATGTATCAAAAATACAAAAGCGCAGAGTTAGTAAAACCAAGTGGATTAGATCTTAAAGATCGTTTAGTTGGAGTGCAAAGAGTTACTAAAGTAACTAAAGGAGGTAGAGCATTTGGATTTTCAGCAATCGTTGTGGTTGGTGATGAAGCAGGTGTAGTAGGACATGGTCTAGGTAAATCAAAAGATGTTGCTAGTGCAATAGCAAAAGCAATAGAAGATGCTAAGAAAAATTTAGTACGTATACCTATATCAAAAGGAACATTACCTCACGAACAAAAAGGTAAATATGGTGGTGCAAGAGTAAACATTATACCTGCAGCTCCTGGTACAGGAGTAATTGCTGGAGGAGCTGTTAGAACAGTTTTAGAAGCAGTAGGTGTACACGATGTATTATCTAAGTCTCAAGGATCATCAAACCCACACAATGTAGTAAAAGCTACTTTTGATGCTTTATTACAATTAAGAGACCCACAATCGATTGCTCGTGAAAGAGGAATCTCTTTAGAAAAAGTTTTTAACGGTTAATCAAAACAGAAATGTCTAAGATAAAAGTAAAAAAAGTTAAAAGCGCAATCAATAGAACTCAAAGACAAAAGAGAACTTTAGAAGCTCTTGGTCTTAAAAAGATTGGGCAAGTTGTAGAGCACGAGGCTACTCCTAATATCTTAGGAATGGTAGCAAAAGTAAATCACTTAGTTTCTGTAGAAGAAATTAAATAATAATACTGAAAAATGGATTTAAGTAATTTAAAACCTGCAGAAGGTTCAGTTAAAGGTCAAGGAAAAAGAGTAGGTAGAGGTCAAGGTTCTGGTAAAGGTGGTACTGCAACACGTGGACACAAAGGAGCTAAATCTAGATCAGGATACTCTAAAAAAGTAGGTTTCGAAGGAGGGCAAATGCCAATCCAACGTAGAGTGCCTAAGTTTGGCTTTACTAACATAAATCGTAAAGAGTATCAAGGAGTTAACCTTGACACTATCCAACAATTAGTTGACGATAAGAAAATTAATGATACTTTAGATTTTGAAACACTTGTAAGTTTAGGACTAGTTGGTAAAAACGAATTAGTTAAAATCTTAGGAAGAGGTGAATTAAAATCAAAGTTAAACGTAACAGCTCATAAATTTACTGCTACTGCTAAAGCTGCTATCGAAGCTGCAGGAGGAGAAGCTGTAACTTTATAAGAATTATAGACGCATGAAATTTATAGAGACATTAAAAAATGTTTGGAAAATCGAAGAACTAAGAAACAGAATCGTCGTTACTGTTGGTTTGTTATTAGTTTATAGATTTGGAGCACAAGTGGTATTACCAGGTATTGATGCTGCCCAGTTATCTAACTTACAAACTGAAACTAGTGAAGGTTTATTTGGATTATTAAATGCCTTTACTGGTGGAGCTTTTGCAAATGCATCAGTTTTTGCTCTAGGAATCATGCCTTACATTTCAGCCTCTATTGTAGTTCAATTAATGGGAATAGCTATTCCTTACTTACAAAAACTACAAAAAGAAGGTGCAAGCGGACAAAAGAAAATAACACAAATAACAAGATGGTTAACTATAGCAATATGCTTAGTACAAGCACCAGGTTATTTAGCTAGTTTAGGTCCAGTGTTTGGTATTCCAAATTCAGCATTTTTATTAGGACAAGGAGGAATGTTTTATGTTTCTTCTATAGTAATCTTAGTTACAGGTACAATTTTTGCTATGTGGTTAGGTGAAAAAATTACTGACAAAGGAATTGGTAATGGTATATCGTTATTAATTATGGTTGGTATTATTGCTACCTTACCTAAAGCATTTTTACAAAATGCTGCTTCAAGATTACAAGATGGTAATAACGTAATGATGATTTTATTTGAAGTTGTCATATGGTTTGCTATCATCTTATTATCAATCTTGCTTGTAATGGCAGTACGTAAAATAGCAGTACAATACGCAAGAAGAACAGCATCTGGTGGTTATGAAAAGAATGTATTTGGGTCAAGACAATACATTCCATTAAAGCTTAACGCTTCAGGTGTAATGCCAATCATATTTGCTCAAGCAATTATGTTTGTTCCAGGACTTATTGGTAAATCTTCTTTCTTAGAAGATACATCGGCAGGTTTGTGGTTACAAACTAATTTCTCTGATATATTTGGTTTTTGGTACAATTTAGTATTTGCATTATTAATTATCATATTCACGTATTTTTATACTGCAATTACAGTACCTACTAACAAAATGGCTGATGATTTAAAACGAAGCGGTGGTTTTATACCAGGTATTCGTCCAGGATCAGAAACATCAGAGTACCTAGACAAGATAATGTCTCAAATAACGTTACCAGGTTCAATATTCTTAGCTTTAATAGCTGTGTTCCCAGCATTTATAGTTAAGTTAATGGGTGTACAACAAGGATGGGCATTATTTTTTGGAGGTACATCATTATTAATTATGGTTGGAGTTGCAATCGATACTATGCAACAAGTAAATTCTTACTTGTTAAATAGACATTACGATGGCTTGATGAAAACAGGTAAAAACAGAAAAGCAGTAGCTTAATATTTTTAACATGGCAAAACAAGCAGCAATAGAACAAGACGGAACAATTATAGAAGCATTATCTAATGCTATGTTCCGAGTAGAATTAGAAAATGGTCACATTGTGACTGCGCATATTTCTGGTAAAATGCGTATGCATTACATTAAACTTTTACCAGGAGATAAAGTAAAATTAGAAATGAGTCCTTACGATTTAACTAAGGCTCGTATAACTTATAGATACTAATACGATGAAAGTAAGAGCATCAATTAAAAAAAGAAGCGCAGATTGTAAAATAGTGCGCAGAAAAGGTAGACTTTACGTCATTAATAAAAAGAATCCTAGATTCAAACAAAGACAAGGGTAATTATGGCAAGAATTGCAGGAGTAGACATACCAAAACAGAAAAGAGGAGTAATCTCTTTAACTTATATCTACGGAGTAGGTAAAAGTAGAGCAAAAGAAATTTTAGCAGCTGCTAAAGTAGACGAAAGCATCAAAGTACAAGACTGGACAGATGATCAAATCGGAGCAATCCGTGACGCTGTTGGTAACTATACTATTGAAGGTGAATTACGTTCTGAAACCCAATTAAACATTAAGCGATTAATGGATATAGGATGTTACAGAGGGATACGTCATAGAGCAGGTCTTCCATTAAGAGGACAACGTACTAAAAACAACTCTAGAACTAGAAAAGGTAGAAGAAAAACAGTTGCTAACAAGAAAAAAGCAAGCTAATAAACAATTTGGTCTTTAGTATTTAGACGTTGGAAGGAATCTGTTTGAAATTATAAAAGGTTTAGGATTCTAGCGACTATTAACTAAAAACAAAGAACAATAATAATATGGCAAAGAATAACGCTAAAAGTACAAAAAAACGTAAAGTTATTATTGATGCTGTAGGAGAAGCACACATCACAGCTTCTTTTAACAACATCATTATCTCACTTACAAACAAAAAAGGTGACGTAATTTCATGGTCATCTGCAGGTAAGATGGGCTTTAGAGGATCTAAAAAAAATACTCCTTATGCAGCGCAATTAGCAGCAGAAGATGCTTCAGGTGTAGCTAAAGAGGCTGGTTTAAAAAAGGTGAAAGTTTATGTGAAAGGTCCTGGTAATGGTAGAGAATCTGCTATCCGTTCTATTCACAATGCAGGTATCGAAGTAACAGAAATAATAGATGTTACTCCATTACCACACAACGGATGTCGTCCTCCTAAAAGAAGAAGAGTTTAATTACGTATAATAATTTACGTTATAAAACACATTATAAAATTAATATCATCTGTTTTTCAGATGGTATTAATTTTTTGCATAAATTTGCAAACTGAAAAAATTTAATAAACAAGTATAACAAGAGATTAACGATTATCGAAGGATAAGATTAAGACCTTAATTCATAATCACTCTTTAATTAATTTAAAAATGGCAAGATATACTGGTCCTAAAACTAAAATAGCTCGTAAATTTGGCGAAGCTATCTTCGGAGACGATAAAGCTTTCGAAAAAAGAAATTACCCTCCAGGACAACATGGAGCAAACAAAAGACGTGGTAAAAAATCTGAATATGCAATCCAATTAATGGAAAAGCAAAAAGCTAAATATACTTATGGTATTTTAGAAAAGCAATTCAGAAACATGTTTAAAAGAGCAACAGCAGCACCTGGAATTACAGGTGAAGTTTTATTACAATTGTGTGAGTCTAGATTAGATAACGTTGTATTTAGAATGGGTATCTCTCCTTCAAGAAGAGGAGCAAGACAATTAGTTTCTCACAGACATATTACTGTTAATGGTGAAGTAGTAAATATCCCTTCATACCAATTAAAAGCAGGAGATGTTGTTGCAGTAAGAGAAAAATCTAAATCACTTGAAGCTATAGAAAGATCACTTTCAAATTCAAGTAATGTATTTGAATGGATTACTTGGAATACAGAGAAAAAAGAAGGAACTTTTGTATCTGTACCTGCAAGAATTCAAATACCAGAAAATATTAACGAGCAATTCATCGTCGAATTATACTCAAAATAATAAATTAACATTGGTATTTAGCCAAAGGGTTTATTCGTATCTCTTCAAACTTATAAACCGCGCAACTAAATAACAATTAAAACGAAGAACAATATGGCAGTATTTAATTTTCAAAAACCTGATAAAGTAATCATGATTGATTCTACTGACTTCGAAGGTAAATTCGAATTCAGACCATTAGAACCAGGTTATGGTTTAACAGTTGGTAATGCTTTACGTAGAGTTTTACTTTCATCTTTAGAAGGTTTTGCAATAACATCAGTTAGAATAGAAGGTGTAGATCACGAATTTTCTACAATACCAGGTGTTGTTGAAGACGTAACAGAAATTATCTTAAACTTAAAACAAGTTCGTTTTAAGCGTCAAATAGAAGATGTAGATAATGAGTCTGTTTCAATTTCAATTTCTGGACAAGAACAAATCGTTGCTGGAGATTTTCAAAAATTTATTTCAGGATTTCAAGTATTAAACGCAGATCAAGTAATCTGTAACTTAGATCCAAAAGTAAATATTAACATGGAAATCACTATCGAAAAAGGTAGAGGTTATGTTCCTGCTGAAGAAAACAAAAAAGCTACAGCTCCTATAGGAACAATTTTTACAGATTCGATTTACACACCAATTAAAAATGTTAAATACAGCATTGAAAATTACCGTGTAGAGCAAAAAACGGATTATGAAAAATTAGTTTTCGAAATCCAAACTGATGGTTCTATAAATCCACAAGATGCTTTAACAGAAGCAGCTAAAACGTTAATTCACCACTTTATGTTATTCTCAGATGAGAGAATTACTTTAGAAGCTGATGAGATAGCTCAAACTGAAACGTATGATGAAGAATCACTTCATATGAGACAGTTGCTTAAAACTAAGTTAGTAGATATGGATTTATCTGTTCGTGCTCTTAACTGTTTAAAAGCTGCAGAAGTAGATACTTTAGGTGACTTGGTATCTTTCAATAAAAATGATTTAATGAAGTTCCGTAACTTTGGTAAAAAATCTTTAACAGAGCTTGAAGAGCTTGTTAATGTTAAAGGTCTTAACTTCGGTATGGATCTTTCAAAATACAAATTAGATAAAGACTAACACTTCATATTTTGCTCCTCAAAAAGGGTAGAGCAAGATGATGGTTAAAACAAAAATGTCATGAGACACGGAAAAAAAATAAACCACTTAGGTAGAAAAACAGCACATAGAAAATCTATGTTAGCTAACATGGCTTGTTCTTTAATAGAGCACAAGCGTATCAACACTACTGTTGCTAAAGCAAAAGCTTTAAAAGTTTTTGTAGAGCCAATGATTACAAAAGCTAAAGAAGATACTACTCATAATAGACGTATCGTTTTTAGTCGATTAAGACAAAAAGAGGCTGTTACAGAATTATTTAGAGAAGTAGCAACTAAAGTAGGAGACAGACCAGGTGGATATACGCGTATTATCAAATTAGGTAATCGTTTAGGAGATAACGCTGATATGGCAATGATCGAGTTAGTAGATTATAACGAAATTTATAATGCTGGTAACAAGCCTAAAAAATCAACAAGAAGAAGTAGACGTGGTGGTTCTAAACCAGCTGCAGCTAAAGTTGATAACACAGCAACTAACGAAGAAGAATAAATGTTAATAAGCATTTAACATATAAAGGATAATCTATTTTAGATTATCCTTTTTTTTATGCAATTTTGTGAAACCTTTATTATTACAATGAAATATCAAAAACTTAAAAAAGCACTTATCTTATTAGAAGACGGAACAATTTTTCATGGAAAAGCAGTAGGCAAAGAAGGCACTGCTTTTGGAGAAGTATGTTTTAATACCGGCATGACTGGTTATCAAGAAATATTTACAGATCCGTCTTACTATGGACAATTAATGGTAACAACCAATGCGCATATTGGTAATTACGGAGTTAATGATGAAGAAGTTGAATCTGACTCAATTAAAATATCAGGATTAATTTGTCGTAACTTTAGTTATGATTTTTCCCGAGTTAAAGCAGATGGATCATTAGAAGATTTTTTAAACAAACACAATCTTTTAGCAATTTCTGATGTAGATACACGAGCATTAGTTACATACATACGTGAAAACGGAGCGATGAATGCAGTTATTTCTACAGAAGTTGATAATGTTGAAGGCTTAAAAGAGCAACTATCAAAAGTGCCTTCAATGAATGGTTTAGAACTTGCCTCTAAAGTATCAACTAAAGAAGCATATTATGTAGGAGATGAAAATGCTCCTATAAAGATAGCTGCATTAGATATAGGAATAAAAAAGAACATCCTTCGTAATTTAGCAACACGTGGCGCATATATAAAAGTCTACCCTTTTGATAGTACTTTTAAAGATATGAGTGATTGGAATCCTGATGGCTATTTTTTATCAAATGGTCCTGGTGATCCAGAACCATTAAAAGGAGCAATTGAAGTAGCAAAACAAATTATAGATAATAATCTTCCTTTATTTGGAATTTGTTTAGGCCACCAAGTTATCGCTTTAGCTAACGGAATTTCTACTTACAAAATGCATCACGGTCATAGAGGTATAAATCACCCTATTATGAACCTAGAAACTGGTAAAGGAGAAATAACATCTCAAAACCATGGTTTTGCAGTAAATAGAGAAGAAGCAGAAGCACATCCAGACCTAGAAATTACACATGTACATCTTAATGACAATACAGTAGCAGGTTTAAAAATGAAATCTAAAAATGTTTTCTCTGTACAGTATCATCCAGAAGCTAGTCCAGGACCAAATGACTCTACATATCTTTTTGATCAATTCATAGAAAATATAAAATCAAACAAATAAAAAAAAGGCAACGAATATTAAATTTCGTTGCCTTATTTCTTTTACTAAAACGATATAGATTAAATTTTATGTATTTCTCACTTTAAAGCTGTTTATAGTGAGATTTTAAACTTAAATTTGAAGATAATTAACTAAAAATTAAATATATGAGTATTATAATTAATGTTCACGCAAGACAAATTTTTGATTCAAGAGGAAATCCAACAGTAGAGGTAGATGTTGAAACAGAAAACGGGTTTTTAGGTAGAGCAGCAGTTCCTTCTGGTGCTTCAACAGGAGAACATGAAGCGGTAGAGCTTAGAGATGGTGGCGATAAATATATGGGTAAAGGTGTAACTAAAGCAGTAGATAATGTTAATAATATTTTAGCAGAAGAACTGCTTGGTGTCAACGTTTTTGAACAAAACTATATTGACACATTAATGTGTAAAATAGATGGTACACCTAATAAATCTAAATTAGGTGCAAACGCTATTTTAGGTGTGTCTTTAGCAGTAGCAAAAGCAGCAGCAGCAGAATTAGGTATGCCTCTTTACAGATACGTAGGTGGTGTTAGTGCAAACACTTTACCTGTTCCAATGATGAATATCATTAACGGTGGATCACACAGTGATGCTCCAATCGCATTTCAAGAGTTTATGGTTATGCCTGTAAAAGCAAAAAACTTTTCACATGCATTACAAATGGGAACAGAAATATTCCATAATCTTAAAAAAGTTTTACACGACAGAAACTTAAGTACAGCAGTAGGAGATGAAGGAGGTTTTGCTCCAACACTAGACGGTACAGAAGATGCATTAGACACAATTGCAAAAGCTGTTAAAAATGCAGGTTATAATTTAGGAGATGATGTAATGATTGCATTAGATTGTGCTGCTGCAGAATTTTATGTAGATGGAAAATACGATTACTCAAAATTTGAAGGTGAAACAGGAAAAGTAAGAACAAGCCAAGAGCAAGCAGATTACTTAGCAGAATTAGCAGGTAAATATCCAATTATTTCTATAGAAGATGGTATGGACGAAAACGATTGGGAAGGTTGGAAGTATTTAACTGAAAAAATTGGAGATAAAGTACAATTAGTTGGTGACGATTTATATGTAACAAATGTAGAGCGTTTATCTAGAGGAATTGACCAAGATATAGCCAATTCAATTTTAATTAAAGTAAACCAAATTGGTACTTTAACCGAAACTATTGCAGCTGTAAATATGGCTCATAATGCTGGTTATACTTCAGTAATGTCTCACAGATCAGGAGAAACAGAAGATAACACAATTGCAGATTTAGCAGTTGCATTAAACTGTGGTCAAATTAAAACAGGATCAGCATCTCGAAGTGACCGTATGGCTAAATACAATCAATTACTTCGCATAGAAGAAGAGCTAGGAGATGTAGCTTATTATCCAAAAGAAAAGGCTTTTAAAGTAAACAGATAATTACTTTTTCTTATAAAAACTATAGAAAACTCTCATCTAAAATGATGAGAGTTTTTTTTTGATAATAAATAACTATATCAATATAGCAAAATCCATGTTAATACGCTTTAAAAAACGGCTTAGTTTTCGTACTTTTACAGCACTTATTTTAACTAAATTATACAAATATTATATATGTCAAATACAGCAATTCTAGAGATTAATGGTGAAAAACACGAATTTCCATTAATTGTAGGTACAGAAAATGAAATAGGAATAGATATTAAAACACTTAGAGGTGTAACCGGTGGCGTTACAACAATAGACCCAGGATACAAAAATACTGGTTCTTGCGAAAGTGCTATTACATTTCTAAATGGTGAAGAAGGTGTATTAAGATATAGAGGTTATGCTATAGAAGATCTTGCAGAAAAAGCAGACTTTTTAGAAGTTGCTTACCTACTAATTTTTGGTAATTTACCAACACAAGAGCAGTTAGATAAATTTCATTCAGATATTAAGAAAGAATCTGTAGTAGATGATGATATAAAGAAAATACTTGATGCCTTTCCTAAGACAGCTCATCCTATGGGTGTTTTAGCATCTTTAACAAGTGCTTTAACAGCGTTTAATCCTTCTTCTGTAAATGTAGATTCAGAAGAAGATATGTACAATGCTATTGTTAAAATCTTAGGTAAATTTCCTGTGCTTGTAGCATGGACAATGCGTAAAAAGCAAGGATTGCCATTAAATTATGGTAGTGAAGATTTAGGTTACGTAGAAAACATTTTAAAAATGATGTTTGAAAAACCTAACAAACCATATGAGCAAAATGATATTTTAATCAATGCATTAGATAAATTATTAATCTTGCACGCAGATAATGAGCAAAACTGTTCTACATCTACAGTTAGAATTGTAGGTTCTTCTCACGCAGGTTTATTTGCTTCGTTATCAGCTGGTATTTCTGCTCTTTGGGGACCACTTCACGGTGGAGCAAATCAAGCAGTTTTAGAAATGCTTGAAGGAATTAAAGAAGACGGTGGTGATACTAAAAAATATATGGCTAAGGCAAAAGACAAAGAAGATCCTTTCCGTTTAATGGGCTTTGGTCACCGTGTTTATAAAAACTTTGATCCAAGAGCAAAAATCATTAAGAAAGCTGCAGACGAAGTTTTAGGAGACTTAGGTGTAGAAGATCCTGTTTTAGATATTGCAAAAGGATTAGCTGAAGAAGCATTAAGCGATGACTACTTTGTAAAACGTAAGTTATATCCAAACGTAGATTTCTATTCAGGAATTATCTATAGAGCAATGGGCATACCTGTAGAAATGTTTACAGTAATGTTTGCTTTAGGACGTTTACCAGGTTGGATTGCACAATGGAGAGAAATGCGTTTACGTAAAGAACCAATTGGACGTCCAAGACAAATTTACATTGGTGAAAACCATAGAGAATTTAAATCTATTAACGAAAGATAGAACTAATATAACTTTTAAAACAAGCTTCATAATTATTTATGAAGCTTTTTTATATATTTAATTTATGCTACAATTAAACGTAAAAAACGAAACATCTAGGCTTCGAGCTGTAGTTTTAGGAACCGCAAAAAGTAATGGTCCAACTCCAAAAATAGAAGAAGCTTACGACCCTAAATCTTTAGAACATATTAAAGCAGGAACATATCCAGTTGAAGAAGATATGGTAAAAGAAATGGAAGCTGTCGCAAAAGTTTTTGAAAAATATGATGTAAAAGTATTTAGACCAGAAATAATAGAAAATTGTAACCAAATATTTGCTAGAGATATAGCTTTTGTAATAGACGATGTGTTTGTTAAAGCAAATATTCTTCCTGACCGTGAAAACGAATTAGAAGCAGTACAATATGTAATAGATCAAATAGATCCAAATAAAGTAATACGTCCACCAGAAGAAGCTCATATAGAAGGAGGAGATGTCATGCTTTGGAATGACTATATTTTTATCGGGACTTACAGAGGAGAAGATTATTCAGATTATATAGTTGCTAGAACTAATGAAGCAGGTGTAAATTATATCAAAGAAAAATTTCCTCATAAAAAAGTAAAGAGTTTCGACTTAAATAAATCCCAAACTAACCCTTACGATAATGCGCTGCATTTAGACTGTTGTTTCCAACCCATAGGAACAGATAAAGCGATCTTACATAAAGAAGGGTTTAGAGATGAAACTGAATTTGAATGGTTACTAAATTTCTTCGGAAAAGAAAGCTGCTTTATTATTTCTAAAGAAGAAATGTACAATATGAATAGCAACATTTTTTCAATTTCAGAAGATGTTATCATTTCAGAAAAAAACTTTACACGTTTAAATACTTGGCTTAGAGAAAAAGGTTTTACTGTTGAAGAAGTGCCTTATGCCGAAATAGCTAAACAAGAAGGCTTGTTACGTTGTAGTACAATGCCATTAATAAGAGATTAATTTTATTTGTAACTGTAAGATATTTCTTTAATTTTGAATTTTTAATCAATAAATTCAAATCATGAAAAAACTTACATTATTATTATTTTTATTAACTGTATCCGTAAAAGCTCAAATTACTTATGAAAGAGGATATTTTATAGATGAAAATGATAATAAAACAGAATGTTTAATAAGAAACTTAGATTGGTCTAACAGTCCAGATAAGTTTATTTATAAATTAAACGAATCGTCAAATTCTCAACAAAAATCTATTAGTTCTGTAAAAGAATTTAGGGTTTATGATACAGACCAATATTATATTAAACATCTTTTAACTCAAGATTTAAAAGACCTTGAGAATAAAATTATTAAAAGAATAGATAATTATATTTTTTTAAAAGTACTATTGATCGGTAAAGCATCTCTTTATAAGTATCAAAACGAAGAAGATTATTTTTTTTATAGTATAGAAGGACAAGCTCCGGAATATTTAAGTCATACAAAATATTTAAAAGAAAAAAATAAGGTTGTAGAAACTCATGACTATAAAAAGAAACTTTATGAAGTTTTATTATGCGATAATTTTACAATGAAAACATTTACAAAGTTGAATTATAGAAATGATGCATTAGTAAATCTTTTCGAAAAATATAATAAATGTATAGATCAAGAATTTAATCAGATATATAAAAAAAGAACAAAAACTATCTATAGATTAAAAGCATTAGGAGGATTAAGTACATATTCAAAAATATCAAATAATTATACTTATAAATATGAATATGGATTAGCACCAAGTACAGGGCTTGATGATTATAGTGTAACAAAAACCTCTGAAAAAGATGTCAATTTTGAAGGAGGATCAAGTATTGCTTTTGGTGTTGAAGCAGAAATTGTCTTACCTATTCAAAGAAATAAATGGAGTGTTTTTATAGCACCTAACTATCAAAATATTTCTAATACAAAATTTGAAGAGTATTTTACACAAGAAGATGGATTAATAGATTTTTCGTACAGATCAAATATATCTTACTCTTTCATAGAGCTACCAATTGGTTTAAGAAATTATATTTTACTTAACGATAAACTAAACCTTTTCCTTCAAGTTGCTTATGTCAGAAATTTTATTTTAAGTTCAGAATATAATCAAGAATTAATACTAGAATCAACGTTTCTTCAAGATTACAATTACTCGATTCTTTCAAAAGAAAACGAAACCAAAAAAAATTCAAGCTTTTTTATTGGTATAGGATGTGAGTATAATAAAAAAATGTCATTGGCTATTAATTACTATCTTTCTAAAAAACATAAGGTAAATGATGAGTTCCAGTCAGATATTAAAGGAGGTATTTCATTAATAGCGACTTACAACATATTATAATTTGTAATAAATTATAGTTATATAAAAAGATAAAAAAACCACCTTTTTTAGGTGGTTTTTTAAACTAAAATCTAATCTTAAAGCTTACATTAGGCGTTATTCGTAAAGATTCATTTTCAATTTTTAAAATTTCTCCGTCATTAATAGTATAGTAAGTATTTATAGTATTTTTTTTGTTTAAAATATTCCAGATAGAAGCACCTAAAATGGCTCTGTTGGTTCCTAAGTTAAACTGATATGTTGCCGAAAAATCTGCTCTTAAATAATCATCTAACCGACTATTGTTTGGAGAGTTATAAATGATAGTGTTATTGTTTGAGTCTTCGTAATTTGGTGTTGTAAAAGGTCTACCAGAATGCCAATTTAAACCTAAAGCTAATTTTAAATCATCAAGAGTAAAAGTACCTGCAAAATCAATAACATGAGTAATGTCAAAGTTGTTAGGGAAAGAAGCTCCTTCATTCAAATCCTCAAAAGTGTAATTGTTTTTAGAGTAGCTATAGCTTAACCAAGTACCAAATTTTTGAAATTGCTTATTTATTAAAAGGTCAACACCTTTAATTTCATAATCACCAATTGCATTTACAAATTGATACTGATTTTGAAAACCTTGACTACGTGTAGTAATACCGTCTACGTGTTTAATAAATGCTTCTGCAGTAACTAGTAATTTATTTTTGTTATATGATAAACCAAAGCTTGCTTGTTTACTTTTTACAACCGGAATTGTTGTGTTGTTTGCTAGTACCCAACGACGTTTTTCTATACCTAAAAAGTCTTTTTGTAAATCTATAATTTGAGTGGTGCTTTGACTTTTATACTCAGCAGAAAGTTCTGCTCTAAAATGATTTAAAAACCTCTGGTTTATGTGTAATCTAGGTTCAACTAGATGTAAATTAAATTTTTTAAAATAGTTATCTCTAACTCCTAATCTAGCCGAAGTATTTTTATTTTTAGATTGAAAGTGAGCTTCTACAAAACCAGAATACGTCCTAATAACACGTTTAATATAACTTCTAAATACTGGGTTATTAACATCTTCTAGGTTACTTATTCCTACTTCTGTAAATTGGAAACCTCCATTAATATTAATACTTGGACTTAAGTTATAATTAACATGTAACTTTAAACCTCCATCAACTACTTCATTTTCCTGAATCAGGCGTTGATTATTTAAAACATCAAAGTTAGTTGCATCCAAGTCGTAATTAGAATAATAGATTTGCGCAAAGGTATTAAGCTTCTTATTCCATTGTCGCTCGTAAGTTATTCCAGTAGCTATGTTATGCTGTTTTAATTGACTGTTAAAAGTTTCGTTGGTTGTATTAATTGTTGCTTCTTCGTTATAATCTAAAGCATTATAAATATTTAAAAAGTTGAATCTTATTTTATCTTTTTCAGTTAAATCATAAAGAAATTTTACAGCAGTGTCATAAAAGTAAAAATGTTCATCTTTAGAAACGGCTGCATCTTCTGTATTAGTCAAATCAGTATCTTGAAAAACTCGATCAAAATAGTTGTTGTAAGTTGGTGTGTCTAAAACATCTGTTACAGATCGTCTTGCTGCAATTTGAATTTCAGTCTTTTTGCCTAACGGAATTTTAGCATATCCGTCTGCACTAATCAAATTAAGTCCCATACCAATATTGCTGTCAGAACTTATTTTGTCTGATAGTTGCATATCTACAATACTTGATATACCATCGCCATATTTGGCACTACTCCCGTTTTTAATCACAGAAATTTTATGTGTTAATTGCGGATTAAAAGCCGAAATCAATCCAAAAAAATGTCCAGATTGGTACATTTTAATTCCATCATAAAGAAATAGGTTTTGATCATGTGTACCACCTCTAACATTAATGTTTGATACAGTTTCGTCTACGCTTAAAACACCAGGTAAAGCTTGTATAGTTTGTAATACATCGGCTTCTATTAAACCTGGTAAAATGCCAAATTGTTTTGGTTTTATACTTATGTTTCCGGTGTTGCTTTTAGATATACCAGACGTTAAATAATTTGTAATTGTAACTTCTTCTAACTGTTGGACAGATGTGTGTTCTTCTTTATCATACTTAACTATGGTATAAAATTGTTGATCAATTTTGTTAAACTGAAGATTGGTTTTTAAAGAGATTTCATTTAAAATATGATCTAAAGAATTTTCTGTAGAAATGTCTATTAATAGTTTTTTTACATCTTTATCTGCGTAAGAAAAACTTACTTTATGTTTAGCTTCAATTAAGGATAAAACTTCTGTTAGTGGTCGTTTTTGGTTTTGAGAAAAACCATTAAACAAACACAAAAAATATAAGATTATATATGAATAAGTTTTAAGGTTGTTACTCACGCTTTAATATTATGGTTTGATTAGATTTTTTGTAAGTAAGTTGTAAAGGTTGAGTTATTGATTTAAGAGCCAAGTCAAGATTATCATGCGTAAATCTACCTGTAAATAATAAGTCGGTATTAATGTTTTTAGCTTCAACTTTTACGTTGTACTGTCTTTCAAATTCGGCAATAACTTCTTTTAAGGGTAAACTTTTAAATGCACTTGTATTAGATAACCATTGTGGTTTGCTATAATCAGTTTTATTATTAATAACCAAATCGTTTAATACTAAAAACGATTCACCTGGTTTGATTTTGGTTTTGTTATTTTTATAAGTGACTTGTACTAAACCTTCGTAGCAGGTTACTTCAAAAAAGTTATTACGCTGTTTTACATTAAACTCAGTACCTAAAACAGTTACTGTACCAGTTATAGTGTTTACGTTAAATGAGCTTCCTTTTTCAACATCAAAAAAGGCTTCCCCTTTAAGGGATATATTTCTGTTGTTTTTCCAGTCGCTTTTGTTAAATGTTATGCTTGATAAAGCATTTAAATTTACTTTGGAATTATCTGGTAAGTCTATATCAATTTTTTCTGAAAAATCTGTAGTAAAAGTAGTATCCAATGTTGTGGTATAATAATATGCACCAAAACATAAAACTAGGATAGCAGCAATTTTTAATATAGGTTGTAACCAATTGGTGTTGCTCTGTTTTTTTGTTTCTATTTTATGTAGTACCATTTTTAGGGCTTCATCTTCATTAAATTCAGTAGCTTTAAAACCTTTAGAATAGTTAGATAATTTGGTAAGTGCTTCGTAATCTTCAAGCGCTTTAAAAGCTTCTAACTCTTTAGGAGTTAAACTATTGTCTAGCCATTTTTTTATTAAATATTCTTTTTCCATAAATTTTACTTCAATAATATAACAAGTTGGATTTTAAAATTCCTACCTTCACTTTAATCTTTTTAATTAATAATCTTATAAACCTTCTATTTCTTTTCTTAATTTTTTTAAAGCTCCATAAATACGTTTTTCTACTGCTTTTGTACTTATATCTAAAATTTCAGCAATCTCTTTAAAGCGTTTACCTTCTGTGCGATTCATCAAGAAAGCGACACGTTCGGCTTCGGTAAGATTTGCAATAGCGTTTTCTAATTTTTTTCGGTATTGATTTTCTTCCATTAAAAATTCAGGACTTTCGTTGCTATGCTCTTTCGGTTTATTTTTTTGATGTTTTAAAACTACTTTTTGGTGTGCAGCCTCGTTAAGCATTAAGTTATTAGCAATAGTGTAGACGTAACTTTTTGCTTTATTTGGTGGTACTTTTTTACAGTTTTCCCATAGTTTAATAAAAGCGTCTTGAACTTTATCTTGTGGGTTTAATCGTTCTCCAAACTTATAATATAAAAAGTCATGTAAATTTTTAGAATGCTTTTTAAAGAAGACTTTAAATAAATTTTGATTGCAAATATTTTTATGTAAATCTTCAGACATTAGATTGGTTATTAGTGATTTCTAAAAAAAAGAAAAATTTTTTAGAAACCCAAGGTAGGAATTTTTTAAACATATCTGTTTTATAATTGAAGCGTGGGAAAAACAAGCTTTGAAAAGAAAATATCAATTAAAAAACTACAATTATGAAATCGACCATTAATTTTTTTAAACTAAAACACTTTGTTTACTTGTCGTTTTTAGCATTAATGCTAACAATGTCTTGTCAAAACGAAGAAACCGAAATTATCAATCCTTCAAATGAAGATATAATTGAAGGCGACTCAACAGCTGCTAACTTAATGTTAAGAATGGCTTCTAATGATGGTTCTGAAGATAATATAGTAGATTATGCCAACTGTTTAGAAGTTGTATTGCCTGTAACTGTTACGGCAAATGGTGTTACAATTACAATACAAAGTGTAGCAGATTATAGTCAATTAGAAAATATTTTAGATGCTTTTACTAATGATGATGATCAGGTAAATATTACATTTCCAATTACTGTGACTTTAAACAATTATACAGAAATTCTAATTACTAGTCAGCAAGAATTAGAAGAGTTAATTGACGATTGTTTAGGAGAAAACGAAGATGATGATGATATAGAATGTATTGACTTTGTATATCCAGTATCCTTTTCAATTTATAATACAGATTTTCAGGTTATCAATACAGTGACAATAAATAACGACGAAGCTTTATATAACTTTTTAGAAGATTTAGACGGACCAATTTTAGCAAGTTTAGACTTTCCTGTAACATTAATAACCGCTTCAGGAAACACTGTAATTGTAAATAATAACCAAGAATTAGAAGTAGCTATAAGCGATGCAGATGGTACATGCGACGAAGATGATGATTACGATTGGAATGACGATGACAATAACTGTACAGACGAAAATGTAGAACTAAACCTAAAAGAATGTTTATGGGATATTTCAAACTATAACAATTCTAATGTATTTAGCGATTATTACATAGATTTTAATACCAATTACGAATTTTCTGTTTTAAACGATGCTGGTAATATAATTCATGATGGTAGTTGGTCAGTAACTCAGGACGGAGCAATCATAACTTTAAATTTTACAACAGATTGGGAAGACTTAGCAGGAGATTGGACAATTGTTAATTGTGATGATGAAGACGAGTACAATTTAGATAACGGTCAAATCACAATGCAAATAGAACAAGACTGTACTGTTAGCAATAATCCATTAGGTTGTTTAGAAGCTAATGATATTGTAAAGTGCGACGAAAACAATGATGGACTAGAAACGTTCAATCTTTATGAAGGTTTAAGTGATATTGATGGTTGTACAATATCAAGTCCCGTACAAGTAAGCTTTCATGAAACTATAGTAGATGCAGAAACTAATATTAATGCTATACCAAATGTAACCGCATATAGTAATATTTCAAGTCCTCAAACTATTTATGTAAGAATAGAAGTGCTAAATAATCCAAGTCAATTTGAAATTTTAGAATTAGGCTTAATCTTAGAAGATTGTAGTTTAAATTGCACAGAATCAGATGTAAACTCATATTTACAAACCTGTGTGTGGAATGTAGTAAACCTAAACGGAAGTGATAATCTACTCAATTTCAACTTAACTTTTGAAGATAATGCAGATATAGCAATTACAGATACAGATAATGCTAATTCTTACAATGGATATTGGAATGTTACAGAAGAAACTTCTGGCGAAATTATTTTAGAATTAGCCAATATTTCAGGTCCAAATATCCAAGCAATATCAGATTATTGGAGCTTGATTGAGTGTGATTCAGACAGATTAAAATTTGAAAATGCAAGCGGAGAATATCTAATTTTAGAACAATTACCATGTTACACAGAAGCAGATTTATTTAATACAATAACCGAGTGCGATTGGACAGTATATAGCTACATTAATACAGGTGTAGACCAAACTAGTACATATGCTGGGCAAACATTCACTTTTAATGAAAATGAATTTGTTTATGCAGTAGAAGGAGAAACTGTTAACTACGGAAGTTTGTCTGCAGAAAATACAGCTAGCGATCAATTAGTAGTATTATTTGCAATGCAAGGAACATCTTCAGGATTAGGCGGTTATTACACCGTAACAAGTATAACAGAAGATTATATTATTTTTTCAGCAAATGGAACAACTTTAAAGCTAGAAAAAGAATGTAATAACACCACAGATGGAGATGTTGATCAGATACAAAACTGGTTATATGATGGTGTTTGGCAAATTACATACTCTACTATGGAAGGCGTAGATAACACATCAGATTACTCAGGGATAACTTTTAATTTTTCTGCAGGAGCAAACATTCAAGCAAACAATGCAGGTACTATAACAAATCTACAAGGCGAAGTGGTTAGAGACGAAAACAGTAATTTAAGATACGTAATTAACTACTTAGGAATTTTTCCTTACTGGCAAATGGATGACGATTGGTACATTACAGAAGTTAATAGTAATAGACTAGAATTGCATCATGTTAACGATGATAATAACAACGAATTTGTTTTTGTTATTGAAAAAATGTAAATCCAAATTAGAAATTATATTAAAGACTGTCTTAAAAAAGGCAGTCTTTTTTTATTCAATTAAATCACATTAAGACTTTACAAATACGCTACAAATTGCTATTTTTGTGCTTCTTAAAAAAATAGGAAAATTATGTTTAATAATTTAAGTGAAAAGTTAGATAAAGCATTACACGTATTAAAAGGTCACGGTAGCATTACAGAAGTAAACGTTGCAGAGACTTTAAAAGAAGTAAGACGTGCGCTTTTAGATGCCGATGTTAACTATAAAATTGCTAAAGATTTTACTAAAACAGTAAAAGAAAAAGCACTTGGTCAAGACGTATTAACAACGTTACAACCAGGACAGTTAATGGTTAAAATCGTTAAAGACGAGTTAACCGAACTTATGGGTGGTGATGCAGAAGGTATTAACATGTCTGGTGCGCCAACTGTAATTTTAATGTCAGGTTTACAAGGTTCTGGTAAAACTACCTTTTCGGGTAAACTAGCTAATTACTTAAAAAACAAAAAAACAAAAAAACCTTTATTAGTCGCTTGTGACGTATATCGTCCAGCAGCGGTAGATCAATTACACGTAGTTGGTGATCAAATAAAGGTAGATGTTTATAGTGATAAAGGTAACACAGATCCAGTAGCAATTGCTCAAGCAGGTATTGCGCATGCAAAAGCAAATGGACATAATGTGGTAATTATAGATACCGCAGGTCGTTTAGCTGTAGATGAAGCTATGATGACCGAAATCTCTAACATCCATAAAGCTATACAACCACAAGAAACACTATTTGTTGTAGACTCTATGACAGGTCAAGATGCTGTTAATACAGCAAAAGCCTTCAACGATGTATTAAATTTTGATGGTGTAATCTTAACCAAATTAGATGGTGATACACGTGGTGGAGCCGCAATTTCTATTAAATCTGTAGTAAATAAACCAATTAAGTTTATTGGTACAGGAGAGAAGATGGAAGCAATCGATGTCTTCTATCCTTCACGTATGGCAGATCGTATCCTTGGTATGGGTGATGTTGTGTCTTTAGTAGAAAGAGCTCAAGAACAGTTTGACGAGCAAGAAGCAAGAAAATTACAGAAGAAAATAGCTAAAAATCAATTTGGTTTTGACGATTTCTTAAAACAAATCCAGCAAATCAAAAAGATGGGTAACATGAAAGACCTTATCGGAATGATACCAGGAGCTGGAAAAATGATGAAAAATATAGACATAGATGATGATGCTTTTAAAGGTATAGAAGCAATAATTCATTCTATGACTCCAAAAGAACGCGCTAATCCTTCAATTATAAATGCAAGTAGAAAAAAACGTATCGGAAAAGGCTCTGGTACATCTGTTCAAGAAGTCAATCAGTTACTAAAACAGTTTGACCAAATGAGCAAAATGATGAAAATGATGCAAGGTGGCGGCGGAAAACGTATGATGCAAGCAATGAAAAACATGAGGTAACTCATGTTTTTTTGTTTTAAAAACAAACAGTAAAATAAGTTAAATTACCAATATTAAATAACAACAACACAACATGACAATTCTTGACGGAAAAAAGGTAAGTAACGACATAAAAAACGAAATTAAAGCTGAAGTCGATAAGATGAAAGCAAATGGCGAAAAAGTGCCACATCTTGCTGCAGTAATTGTAGGTAATGACGGAGCAAGTTTAACCTACGTAGGAAGTAAAGTAAGAGCTTGCGAACGTGTAGGATTTGAATCTACAATGGTACGTATGTCTAATACAACTAGCGAAATTGAATTACTTGATAAAATAGAAGAGTTAAATGAAAATGATGATATAGACGGATTTATCATTCAATTACCATTACCGCCGCAAATAGATACTCAAAAAGTTTTGATGGCTGTTCACCCAGATAAAGATGTAGATGGGTTTCATCCTATGAATTTTGGTAAAATGGCTTTAGATATGTCAACCTTTATTCCTGCAACTCCATTTGGAATATTAGAACTGTTAGATCGTTATCAAGTAGACACAAAAGGTAAGCATACTGTAGTTATTGGTAGATCACATATTGTTGGAAGACCGATGAGTATTTTAATGGGACGTAAAGGTTTTCCTGGTAATTCAACTGTTACCCTAACACATAGTCATACTAAAAACATTACACAAATTACAAGTCAAGCAGATATTATTATTTCTGCATTAGGTGTACCAAATTTCTTAAAAGCCGAAATGGTAAAAGACGATGCTGTAATTATTGATGTTGGTATTACACGTGTTCCGGACGAAGAAGCTGCTAAGGGTTATGTTATTACAGGAGATGTAGACTATGAAAATGTAAGTAAAAAAGCAAGTTTTATTACGCCTGTTCCAGGTGGAGTAGGACCAATGACAATTGCAATGCTACTTAAAAACACTTTATTAGCAAGAGAACGACACAGAAAAATAAATAAAAAATAAATGTCTATTTTTAAAACCTGAATTTAATTCAGGTTTTTTTTATGCCTTTAACTCAACGTGTTTTATTTGGAAGTTTAGAACATATACTTCCTATTGTTATTGCTGTAATAGCTACAATTGTTTTAATTCGATTTGCCTTAAATCAAAATACAATAAACCAAAACAAAATATTTAAATATTTAGGTGTTTTTGTTTCTGGCTTTATAGCAGTGTTTCATTTATATCAGATTTGCTTTGGATATTATGATGTGACATCAGACTTACCTTTGTTTCTGTGTAGTTTTATGGCTTTATTCATCTTTATTTTTACAACATCAAGAAGGTTCTGGTTGTTTGAGATATTATTGTTTTGGATAATTTTAGGTACATCTCAAGGTGTTATTACACCAGATATAGAAGTTGGTTTTCCTTCTTTTGACTATTTTAGATATTGGATTGTTCACTTAGGGTTACTAACCATTATCAGTTATGCAATTGTAGTTTTAAAGATGAAACCTAAGTTAAAAAGTGTTTTTAAATCCTTTTTAGTATTACAACTGTATATGGTTGTTTTAATGGTTATAAATTACTTTTTAGAAGCTAATTATTCTTATTTAAATAAAAAACCAATCTCGGGATCTGTGTTAGATTATTTAGGAGATTGGCCTTATTATATTATCAAAGTACAGTTAATCTTAGTACCTGCATTTATGTTAATTTATTTTCCTTTTTATATCGTAAGTAGAAAGAAAAACTAAATTAATTTTTACGTCTGTTTCTAGATTGTTTTGCTTGAAACGTTTTTGTCGAATCTTCTAAAAGTGTGTTTAAAGTTTTGATTTCATCCTTAGTAAATTCTCGATACTTTCCAACAGGTACGTCTAGTTTTATATTCATTATTCTAACACGTTTTAAGGTTTGTACTTCGTAACCTAAATACGTACACATACGTCTAATTTGACGGTTTAAACCTTGAGTTAAAATTATATTGAAAGTATGACTATCTAACTTTTTAACCTTGCATTTTTTTGTGGTTTTACCTAATTCTTCCAGAGGTATTCCGTTAGACATTCTATTTACAAATGTTTGAGAAATTGGTTTGTCTACGGTAACCACATATTCTTTTTCATGATTGTTGCTAGCACGAAGTATTTTGTTAACAATGTCTCCATCATCAGTCAAAAAAATTAACCCTTCACTAGGTTTGTCCAAACGACCAATAGGGAAGATGCGTTTTGGGTAATTAATAAAGTCTATAATATTGTCTTTTTCAACTTTAGTATCTGTAGTGCAAACAATACCAACAGGTTTATTAAAAGCTAAATAAACAAAACTGTCTTTGTTGTTTTTGATAATCTCTCCATCTACAGCAACAGTATCTTTTGGGGCTACTTTTGTACCCATTTCTGGGACAACTCCATTAATAGTTACACGACCAGCATCAATAAGTTTGTCTGCTTCACGACGTGAGCAGTAACCAGCTTCGCTAAGGTATTTATTAAGTCTTGTTAATTGTTGTTCTTCCAAAATTAGCTGTTTATAAAGTTTAAAATTTCGTCGTCTATACTATCATGTTTTAAACTGTGTCCTAGACCTTCTGTAGTTTTTAAAGTTGAATTTTTATAATGTTTTGCAATTAATTCAGCTTCATCATAATTTATAATTCTGTCTGATTTATCATGGATAATTAATCCTTCTGCTTTTATTTCTTTTGAAAAATTAGCAGAAGAGAAAAATGCAGGTTCTTTATCGTATCTATCAACAACCAAGCGGTTTAATCCATTTTCAATCTTTCTATTGTAGCTTAACATGTTTACATAGTTTTTGAAAATTTTTGTAAACTCTGATGGTGCGCCAAGTAATACCAATTTTTCGATGCTTTTTAATTGATATTTGTATTGGAAAAATACTGTAGACATACCACCAACCGAGTGTCCAACAATAACTTTTGGTTGATAATGTGACGCCACAACATTTATAAACTCAGAATATAAAATAGCATTAAATTGAGTACCACTAGATTGTCCATGTGCAGGCGCATCTAAAGCAATAATATTGTGGCCATCTTTGTGTAATTTAGTAATTAAAGATTTCCATCGGTAAGTGTTACTTTCCCAACCATGTGCCAATAAAATGGTTTGTTTTTCTCCTTTCCATTGATAGGTTTGTATGGTGTAATCTTCATATTTTAAAGTAGATTGATCTGCTTTTTCTAAAAAGTTTTTATGCGTCTCGGTTAAACGACCTTTACGTGGTGTGGCAAATATATTTAATGCTTTTGTGCTAGCATATTTTGGCGCTATGTAACTAATGGTATTTAGCGATGTGCCAATTATTTTTGGAAGAGCTTTTTTTATTATTTTTTTCATTTTTTACAAGTCTTCTCTGTGTACTAAATCTATTGAAAACGCTGGTGTGCAAATAGAAAGATACTCACAAGCTACTGTAAAAGGGTTAGAGTATTGTACTCTTGTGTTTCTTTCTATTTTAATAGATTGTCCAGCTTCTAAAACTACGGTTTCGTCTTCAATAATAAATTGCTTTTTACCTTTTATAATATACGTAAATTCATCGAATTCTGGAGTTTGAAAAGGTTCTGACCATCCAGCAGGTGCAATCATATGCGCAATGCTAATGTCTTTGTTACCATCTGTAGCATGTCCAAAATGCTCTTCTATTAACTTTCCATCAGTTGTAGGAACAATAAAGGGACTATTTTGTATGGTGTATTTTTTAGATGAAGACATTGAGATTTGTTTTATATAAGTTTTATTTTATTTCTATTGAAGGTGAAATACTGGTTTACCATCCAATCATAAAATGTTTGATTTTTGCTTTGCTAGGTATGTTAGCAGGTTCTATAGTTTTTGTAATATCAAATTTAAATTCTGCAGGCAAATCGTTTTTATCAAATAAAAACATCATTTTACTTCCTTTTACAAAAACCGAAGCACTTTTAAACGAGTTTTGAATTTTAGAAATTGTATAATTTTTTTCTATATCTTCAAAAGTACTTAAGTTATTTACTCCTTTTTCTGTTTGATATCTTGGGTCTTTAAATTTTACTATTGAAATAGTTGAGGTACTATCTAAAACTTGTTTTGGAGTTATTGAAAGTAAATGTTTTCCGCCTGTTTCATAAACTTCTATTGTGTTTACAGAACCAGCAAACTCATCACCAGCAATAGGTTTTACAATTGAGTCTTTAGCAAAAATGATATCTAAATCTTTTATTTGAGTACTGTCGGTAAGCATTCCTATGTTTTGTTCTTTAACTAAAAACGGATCTGCTTCATTTTTACAAGAAGTTGCTAATATAGCAATGGTACTTAAGGCTAATATTGTTTTTTTCATATACATTTTAAATGTTTATTTGATAACTTTTTTTAGTATACCAAAAGCGGCTCTAATAAATGTAGCGCTAGTTAATACTTTTATAATTGGGTTTTGTCTTGTACTTTTTCTGGTTGAGGTTTTTCTAGATGCTTTTTCTTTTGCTTCTCTTTCTTCTTCTTTGGCTTTAGCTATTTCTGCTTTTTCAATTTTTTTGTTAAGCATTTCGTAAGCACTTTCTCTATCAATATTTTCGTTGTATTTTAAAACTAATTTAGAGTCGTCTAATAAATTTTGTAATTCGGTGTTAGTTAAAACGTCCATTCTACTCATTGGAGCACGCATCATAGTAGCGGCTAATGGTGTTGGCCTTCCTTTTTCGTTTAAAGCAGATACTAAAGCTTCTCCTGTTCCTAAAGCTGTTAAAACTTCTGCGGTATCATAATAATCGGTATCAGGATAATTTTGTGCTGTTAGCTTAATTGCTTTTCTGTCTTTTGCTGTAAATGCACGTAAAGCATGCTGAATTTTTAACCCTAATTGACCTAAAACGCCTTCAGGCACATCTGTTGGGTTTTGAGTAACAAAATAGATTCCAATTCCTTTACTTCGTATTAGTTTTACAATGCTTTCTATTTGATTAAGTAAGGCTTTAGAGGCTTGGTCAAAAATTAAATGCGCCTCGTCTATAAACATGATTAATTCAGGTTTGTCTGCGTCACCCTTTTCTGGAAAAGTTTCGTAGATTTCTGCTAATAAGCTTAACATAAATGTAGAAAACAACTTAGGTTTGTCTTGTATATCTGTTAATCTAATAATATTTATATAACCACGACCATCTCGTGTTGTACGTACCAAATCTTCTACATCAAAACTTTTTTCTCCAAAAAATAGATCGCCGCCTTGTTGCTCTATTTCTATTATTTTTCTAAGAATTGCACCTGTAGAGGCAGTACTTATTCTTCCATAAGCTTCTTTAAATTCTTCTTTACCTTCGTCGGTAGCGTATTGTAATATTTTTTTAAAATCTTTTAAGTCAAGTAAGGGTAATTTGTTATCATCGCAGTATTTAAAAATTACAGCAACGATACCAGCTTGGGTTTCTGTTAAATCTAAAATTCGTGAGATTAGAACAGGACCAAATTCACTAATGGTTGCACGAAGTCTTACACCATCTTGCTCCGAAAGACTCATAATTTCAACAGGAAAACTTTTTGGTTCAAAAGTTAATCCTATTTTTTCCATACGTTCGTCAATTTTAGGGTGACCAGGACTTGGTTGTGCAATACCGCTTAAGTCTCCTTTTATGTCCATTAGTAAAACAGGTACGCCTTTTTCGCTTAAATTTTCGGCTAAGACTTGAAGTGTTTTTGTTTTACCTGTCCCTGTTGCTCCTGCAATTAAACCATGTCTATTCATGGTTTTTAGAGGTACGTTTACATAAGCGTTTTGTAAAGTCTGTCCATTTAAGATAGCAGATCCTAATGTGATAAAATCACCTTTACAGGTGTTTCCGTTGACAATGTGATTAAAAAATTCTTCTTGATTACCCATAGTACTAAATTTGGATAAAAGTAAAGCAAAAAACAAGAAGAAAAAAATAAGCTAATAAGCAAATATTAACAGTTTGTAAGGCTTTATTAGTCCAGTTTGGTGATCCCTATATTAGCAAATTTAGCATTAATAGTATTGCCGTTATTATTAATTACATATCTAATAGTTACAACATCATTTGCGTTTACTGGATACATAATAGCGCCGCTTGTTCCCCAATAATCAGAGCTTTGTAATGTTGCAACACCTCTGTTTAAATAACCAACTAAAGTGTTGTTTACTTCTAGAGCTAAAATGTATTTAGTGTTTCCGTTAGGCATATTAGGTGAAGATAATGAAGCTGTAAATAAATAATTTCCAGCTTGAGAAATCTCTATTGTACCATTACCAGTAACATTAAATACTTCTGAATTATTAGAAATTACATCTGCTGTACCTATTGGAAAGTTTACATAAGTGTTATTTGGTGTAGCTAAAGCATTATTGTTATTAGGAAAGTTTCTGTTTATTATTAAAGTACGACTAGATTGTGGAGACCAGACATTATTTTTAAATACATAATAAGAACTTGTTGTTGTATTATATACCATAGCTCCTTCTAGAGGCGTAGGTATAGCGTTCATTTCTGTACTAGTCATTCTTGGAGGTACAAAAGCACCAGTTGTGCTATCTATTTGCAGAACAGATCCATCATCAGGAGTAGAGGTGTTTATTCCTACTTGAGAAAAAGATAAAGTAAAATTGATTGTAAAAAATAATATAATAAGAAAAGATTTCATTTGAATTAATCTATTTGGAGGGATTTATTTATAGTATTTTTTCTATATAAAAATTAGTGCTACCTGATGATCTTAGGTTAACAGCACCAGTGTTTCCTGTTCTTAAAATATCTATACTAATAACATCGCCAGCGTTAACTTGTATAACTTCATTAAGATTTAAAGTCGTTTCTTCATGACCGTTAGCTCTTCTCATGTATCCAGTAGAAGAAAACGATCCAACTTGAGTGCCATTAACTGAAATATACATTTCTGGAGCTTTTCTTGCACTAGTACTTGTTGATATAATACTTGCATTAACTAGTATTTCATATCTTCCGGTTTCATTAACAGTTACTGTATGATTTACATTGTCTATAACGTAAAGCGAAGTATTATCGTTCCATTCTGCAAGCCCAAAAACAGGTAAATGTATAGCTGTATTGTTATTAATATTTGTTGTAATATCTACATTACTGTATTTGGTAGACTGTCCAGGAGATGCTGTTGACGTTGCTGTAATACTTAATGCTTCCCAATTAGGTGTTGCGGATGTATTAGTATTGATTTGTATTTCATCGCTATCCGTGTTATATATAATCAAACCGTTTGCTGGGTTGATAATGGCATCTCTTTCGGCACTAGTCAACCTTGGTAAAAGAACACCTTTTTCATTACTGTCAATGTCTAAAATTGCAGATTGATCAGGGTTTGAAGTGTTTATTCCTACTTGAGCATAAACAAAAGAGCATAAACAAATAAAGACAATTTGAAAAAATATTTTTTTCATAATTTCCTTATTTGTAGGCTTCAAAAATAACAACTAAATTATCAGCATGTCGATCTACATTAATAGTGAAACCATCAGCATTAAAGCTTACAATTGAAGCAGAAGTTATACCTAAATTGTTTCCGTTATTATTAGTATATCTTACCCCAATACAATGAGATGAAGACGCGAATCTTGAGATGTTGTTTATAGAAGAACCTGATCCGCCTACAAAAATTAATTGTTCAGAGATTACTCCAGAGTAATTTGTTGCAATACCAGTCATACTTCCAAAAGTATTTGCTAGTGTGCCTGTGTTATTCCCAACTTGATTGTCATTATTTAAATCATAGGTTTCAACATTAGGATAAGCTGTGAATTTTACTTGAGAAGGCTCAAAAGGTAAACCAGAAATGGTAACATTACCTGTACCTGTAATTCTAAATTTACCAAAATGAGTTGTTCTTCCTAAATAAACACCATTGTCAGATCCACTAGTTAATTGGTTTCCTGCATCTGTGCTTACACTTGGGTTATTGTTTACAGATGTCCAAATAGGAGCAGTACTTATACCTATATTAAATTGAAGCTTGTTTTCATCAGTATTAAAGATAATAAGTCCGTTAGCAGGATTTGCAATTGCATCTCTTTCTACAGAAGTCATTCTAGGAAACAGTACACCTTTATCAGAACTTTCAATGTCTAAAATTGAAGAATTATCTGGATTTGAGGTGTTTATTCCAACTTGAGAGAAAGATAAAACTGAAGTTAGTAAAACTAAAACTAAGATGTTAATTTTTTTCATGACTATTAATTTACGTTTGTAAAAATAAACTTACATATTTCTTTTACGAAATTATAAGCCGCTTGGTTTCAGGTTTTTCGTTGATTTGTAAGAATAATTAGACGAAATGTTGATTAAGCAAAAATCTTCAAGCGATATTTAGCTATTTGTCTTACTTTTGTACGCTATGAAGCAAGAGATTCAAGATTTAGTAAACAAAGGTTTAATGCTTCCATTAATGGAAGAATTTTATACCATACAAGGAGAAGGATATCATAAAGGCACAGCAGCTTACTTTGTAAGAATAGGTGGTTGTGATGTTGGTTGTCATTGGTGTGATGTTAAAGAAAGTTGGATTGCAGATTTACATCCACCTACAAAAACTGAAACTATTGTTGCTAATGCAAAGAAATATAGTGATACAGTTGTTGTTACAGGAGGAGAACCTTTGACTTGGGATATGACAGAGCTTACAAGACAATTAAAAGAAGAAGGTTGTAAGATTCATATCGAAACATCAGGTGCTTATGAGCTAACAGGACAATGGGATTGGATATGTTTATCTCCAAAAAAGATGAAATTACCTACAAAAAAAGTTTACGAGAAAGCTGACGAGTTAAAAGTTATAATTTACAATAAAGATGACTTTAAATTTGCAGAAGAACAAGCCGCTAAAGTCAACGATAACTGCATTTTATACATGCAACCAGAATGGAGTAAAAGAGATAAAATGATACCATTAATTGTAGATTACGTAATGGCAAATCCTAAATGGAAAGTGTCTTTGCAAACACATAAGTATCTCAATATCCCTTAAAATTAGTAACTTAGCAGCAAGCTATTAATCATAATGTATATTATTAAGTGTGTAAATGTAATACAATATGATTAGAAATCACTACAACGAAAAATGGAAAGACATTGTTTTTGATAATGATATTTCCGAACAAATGACATTTAAAATATCTAACTACGGTAGACTAATAAAAGTAGTTAACGGTGAAGATGTTTTAATAGAAAAACAATATTCTATAAACGGCTATAATACAGTATCTGTTGTTAAAAAGAAAGGGACAAAAACAGCTAGATACATTCATAAAATTGTAGCTCAACATTTTTTAGAAAAACCTGAAGATGCTAAGTATGTTATTCATTTAGATTATAACAAAATGAATAATAAAGTAGAAAACCTAAAATGGGCAACTAAACGAGAAAAAGAACTTCACCAATTCAAAAATCCCGATTACATTGCAAAAAATAGTGTTATCAAATACTCTAAGCTAACAGAAACACAAGCTATGCGCTTAAAGAAAAAACTATTAGATCCTAATAGGCGTACACGTTTAAAAATTCTAGCTAAGCAGTTTGGTGTTTCAGAAATGCAATTGCATCGTATAAAAACTGGTGAAAATTGGGGACATCTAAAAGTTTAATTTATTTAAACTCACACATTTTAACTAAAAAATGAAATAGTCTATCTTAAAATTTCATTTTTTATCAATTTTTTAAATTGAAATTACATTTTGTAAGCATAATAAGTATTTGTGTTTTAATACTGAAACATAAAACTAATATTTGTTATATCAATTAGTAATTAACCAATTTAAAATATTAAGATTATGTGTGGAATAGTATGTGCTTTCGATTTAAAACAGAAAAGCGAAGATTTAAGACCTCAAATATTAGAAATGTCTAAAATTATTCGTCATCGTGGACCAGACTGGTCTGGTATATACAGTGACGATAAAGCTATATTGGCGCACGAACGTTTAGCTATTGTAGATCCAGCATCAGGAAAACAACCATTGTTTAGTCCTGATAAAAAACTGGTTTTGGCTGCTAATGGCGAAATCTACAACCATAGAGAGTTACGTAAGCAATTTGACGGTAAGTATAACTTTCAGACCGAAAGTGATTGCGAAGTCATCTTAGCGCTTTATAAAGAAAAAGGTGTTGATTTTGTAGATGAAATGAACGGAATATTTGGTTTTGCAATTTATGATGTTGAAAAAGACGAATATTTTATAGCAAGAGACCATATGGGAATTATTCCATTGTATATAGGTTGGGATCAAAACGGAACCTTTTATGTGGCTTCAGAGTTAAAAGCTTTAGAAGGTATTTGCACTAAAATAGAATTATTTCCTCCTGGTCATTACATGTCAAGTAAAGATGGCGAGTTTGTTAAATGGTGGAATAGAGATTGGCGAGACTACGATAAAGTAAAAGATAACGAAACTAGTATAGCAAAAGTAAAAGAGGCATTAGAAGCTGCTGTAAAAAGACAGTTAATGAGCGATGTGCCTTATGGAGTTTTATTATCTGGTGGATTAGATAGTTCTGTAACTTCTGCAATTGCAAAAAAATATGCACAATTACGTATAGAGAGTGATGATAAACAAGCAGCATGGTATCCGCAACTACATAGTTTTTCTGTTGGTTTAGAAGGTTCACCAGATTTAGCAGCAGCACAAAAAGTAGCAGACCATATTGGTACTGTACATCACGAAATTAAATTCACAATTCAAGAAGGTTTAGATGCTATAAAAGATGTGATTTATAATATAGAAACCTACGATATTACCACTATTCGTTCTTCAACACCAATGTATTTAATGGCAAGAGTAATTAAATCTATGGGCATAAAAATGGTACTATCGGGTGAAGGAGCAGACGAGATTTTTGGAGGTTATCTATACTTTCATAAAGCGCCAAATGCTAAAGAGTTTCATGAAGAAACAGTTCGTAAAATAGATAAATTACATATGTATGATTGTTTACGAGCAAACAAAAGTTTAGCAGCTTGGGGTATTGAAGGTCGCGTACCATTTTTAGATAAAGAATTTATGGATGTGGCAATGAGTTTAAATCCACAAGACAAAATGATTAATGGAGAACGTATGGAAAAATGGATTATCCGTAAAGCATTTGAAGATATGTTACCAGAAAGCGTTGCTTGGAGGCAAAAGGAGCAATTTAGTGACGGTGTTGGTTACAGCTGGATAGATACTTTAAAAGAAGTAGTAGAAAGAGAAGTAAGTGACGAGCAAATGGAAAATGCAAAATACCGTTTCCCAATCCAAACACCACAAAATAAAGAAGAGTTTTATTATCGTTCTATTTTTGAAGAACACTTCCCAAGTGATGCTGCAGCATTAAGTGTACCACAAGAGGCAAGCGTAGCATGTAGTACAGCAACAGCTTTAGAATGGGATGAAGCATTTAAAAAAATGAATGAACCATCAGGAAGAGCAATAGCAAACGTTCACAACTCAGCATATTAATAAATAAAAGTATAGAATATTAATTATTTTTAGCTCCAAAATCTCGCTTCTGCGGGATTTTGTGTTTTTTTGAAAAAAATGAAATAAAAAAAATGACTAAAATCAATTTTAAGATGCTTTTTAGCGCTTTTAAGACATTTTTAGTTTTTTAACAATTGTTGATAATTTTAAGACTAAGTGGATAAAAAAGCTTGAAAAAGGGCTTTTATTTCGTATATTTGTTTGTACTCATAAGAGGCGCTAAAGCGTCTTTTTTTATGTGTATAACTTTCTTTTAGAAGAAAATTTAAAAAAGCAAATAACTAATAATTCGATATATGAGCGAAGAAAATAAAAAACAGTATTCCGCAGACAGTATTCAGGCATTAGAAGGAATGGAGCACGTACGTATGCGTCCTTCAATGTATATTGGAGATGTTGGAGTACGTGGTTTACACCACCTAGTATACGAGGTTGTGGACAACTCGATTGATGAAGCTTTAGCAGGACACTGTAACAATATTACAGTAACTATTAACGAAGACAACTCGATTACAACAGAAGATGACGGACGTGGTATTCCTGTAGATATTCATAAAAAAGAAGGGATTTCTGCATTAGAAGTTGTAATGACCAAAATTGGAGCAGGTGGTAAGTTTGATAAAGACTCATACAAAGTATCAGGTGGTTTACATGGTGTTGGTGTAAGTTGTGTTAACGCGTTATCAGAACACTTAAAAGCAACAGTGCATCGTGATGGTAAGATCTGGGAGCAAGAGTATGAAAGAGGAAAAACACTTTACCCTGTAAAAGCTGTTGGAGATACAGATAAAAGAGGTACAATTGTAACCTTTAAACCAGATCCAGAAATATTTAAGCAAACATTAGAGTATAGTTATGATACTTTAGCTAGCCGTTTACGTGAGTTGGCTTACTTAAATAAAGGAATAACTATCCATTTAATAGATAAACGTGCCAAAAAAGAAGATGGTAATTTTGAAGGAGAAACATTTCATTCAGAAGAAGGTCTTAAAGAGTTTATCAAGTTTTTAGATGGAAATAGAGAACCTTTAATGCAAGAGGCTATTTCTTTTGAAGGTGAAAAAAATGGAGTGCCTGTTGAGGTTGCCATGATTTACAACACAAGTTATGCCGAAAACTTACACTCTTACGTAAATAATATTAATACACACGAAGGTGGTACACATTTATCAGGTTTTCGTCGTGGATTAACACATACCCTAAAAAAATATGCAGATGAATCTGGAATGTTGGATAAATTAAAATTTGACATTGCAGGTGATGATTTCCGTGAAGGACTTACAGCTATTGTTTCTGTTAAAGTAGCAGAACCACAATTTGAAGGTCAAACAAAAACAAAATTAGGTAACCGTGAAGTTTCTGCATCTGTAAGTCAAGCGGTTTCAGAAATGTTAACTGATTATCTAGAAGAACATCCAGATACAGCCAAGACCATAGTGCAAAAAGTGATTTTAGCAGCTCAAGCACGTCACGCTGCACAAAAAGCGCGCGAAATGGTACAGCGTAAAACAGTAATGAGCATTGGTGGATTACCTGGTAAATTATCAGACTGTTCAGAGCAAGATCCAGCACAATGTGAAGTGTTTCTTGTTGAGGGAGATTCGGCAGGTGGTACTGCAAAACAAGGAAGAGATAGAAAGTTTCAAGCTATTCTACCATTAAGAGGTAAAATCTTAAACGTAGAAAAAGCAATGACACATAAAGTTTTTGAAAACGAAGAAATTAAAAACATTTTCACAGCTTTAGGTGTAACTATAGGTACAGAAGAAGACAGTAAAGCCTTAAACCTTTCTAAATTAAGATATCATAAGATTGTAATTATGTGTGATGCCGATATTGATGGTAGTCACATTGCAACATTAATCTTAACATTTTTCTTTAGATACATGAAAGAATTAATCGAAGCTGGTCACGTATACATAGCAACGCCGCCACTTTACTTAATCAAAAAAGGAGCTAAGAAACAATATGCTTGGAATGATAAAGAACGTGATGCAATCGTTAAAGAATTTGGAGAATCTTCAAAAATCCAAAGATATAAAGGTCTTGGAGAGATGAACGCAGAACAACTTTGGGATACAACAATGAATCCAGAATTTAGAACATTACGTCTAGTACAAATAGATAATGGTACAGAAGCAGATCGAGTATTTTCTATGCTAATGGGAGATGAAGTTCCGCCACGTAGAGAATTTATAGAGAAGAATGCTATTTATGCAAATATAGATGCTTAATTAGATATTTAAATGAATATTAAAAACACCTGAAAATTATCTTTCAGGTGTTTTTTTTGTTTTATAAATAATAATTTTCTGTAGAGGTTAACAGATTAGTTTTAAGCTTAATTTAACCTAATATTTTGATGTTTTCGGTTAATTCTTCGGGTTAAATTGTTAAATTTGTAGGATAAATTTATTAACACAATTAAAATATATAACATGAAAGTAACAGTAGTTGGTGCAGGTGCAGTTGGTGCAAGTTGTGCAGAGTATATTGCTATTAAAAACTTCGCTTCAGAAGTTGTTTTATTAGACATTAAAGAAGGTTTTGCAGAAGGTAAAGCAATGGATTTAATGCAAACAGCATCTTTAAATGGTTTTGATACAAAAATTACAGGTGTAACAAACGATTATTCTAAAACAGCAGATAGTGATATTTGTGTAATTACATCAGGTATACCTCGTAAGCCAGGTATGACTCGTGAAGAGTTAATAGGCATCAATGCTGGTATTGTTAAATCTGTATCTTCTAGTCTTATAGAGCAATCTCCTAATACGATCATAATTGTAGTTAGTAACCCAATGGATACTATGACTTACTTAGTACACAAAACTACAGATTTACCAAAAAACAGAATTATCGGTATGGGTGGAGCTTTAGATTCTGCACGTTTCAAGTATAGACTAGCAGAAGCTTTAGAGTGTCCAATTAGCGATGTAGACGGTATGGTAATTGGAGGACATTCAGATAAAGGTATGGTGCCATTAACATCTCATGCTACAAGAAATAGTATTAAGGTTTCAGAATTTATTTCAGAAGAAAGATTAAATCAAGTAAAAGAAGATACTAAAGTAGGAGGAGCAACATTAACTAAGTTATTAGGGACTTCTGCATGGTATGCACCAGGAGCAGCTGTATCTGGATTAGTTCAAGCAATTGCTTGTGACCAAAAGAAAATGTTCCCATGTTCAACTTTATTAGATGGAGAATATGGATTAAATGACTTATGTATTGGTGTTCCAGTAATTTTAGGACGCAACGGAATTGAAAAAGTTGTAGAGATTGAACTTAGCGATGCAGAAAAAGCACATATGAAAGAAAGTGCAGAAGGTGTGTCTAAAACTAATGGTTTATTAGAATTATAAGATTTTATTAAATAATACAACTAAGCCTCATAAAGTTTTTACTTCATGAGGCTTTTTTATTTTATAAAATCTGTATTAATTAAAAACAATTTCAGTACATTACAACATTCAATAATTAAAAATAAAATAATGAAAAAATTAATTTTTATACTTCTAGCATCATTCAGTTTAGTAAGTGTTGCTCAAGAAGAATTAAAAGAAGGAGTAATCTCTTCAAAAATGACAATGTCTAGTGATAATGCAGAGATGAACTCGCAATTACAAATGATGGGCGAAACTAAAATTACGACATATTTTACAGAAGATAGAGTAAGAGCAGAAACTAGTAGCCCAATGTCTGGTGAGTCTATTACAATAGTAGATAAGGAAAAAGAAAAAGTTTTAACCTTAATAAGCTCTCCAATGTACGGTAAAAAATATACAATGACCGATTATGAAGCACCAGAAGACTTAGGCGATGATATTAAAATTACTAAAGGAGATAAAACAAAAACTATTTTAGGATATGATTGCCAACAGTACAATGTAACAATGAAAGCTGATGGTGTAGATATGACTATGGAGATATTTGCTACAGATCAAATTAAAGCTCAGACTCAAGAAACGTCTCAGTTTGGAGACGAGTTAGAAGGATTCCCTTTGTATATGAAAATAGATGTGCTTCAGCAAGGTATGAAAATGACCTTGTTGTACGATGTTACAGAAGTTAAAAATGAAGCTGTACCAAATAACATGTTCGATCTTACTCCACCAGAAGGTTATTCTAAAATGGAGGATCAATAAAGATTTATTTTATAAAATTTAAATAAAAAAAGAGTAACATTCGTTGCTCTTTTTTATTTGTAAAAAACCTCAAAATCAGCCTTTTTAAAGACTTAATTTTTTATATTTGGCACTTATGAAAACAAAATGGTACATCAGTGCTCTAATTGTTGTTCTAGCTGTATTTGGAGTTTTACAAAACCAAGCTTCTTTACCAAATCAAGAAGTACATATTCGTTTTGAAGATCAAACAGTAACGTTAGAACAATCAGAACAAACAATTGCTTTAATACAAGAGCAATTGCAGGCTATTGATGTTACTAATATAGTTGTAGAAAAGGACGCTAATGACCAATTAAAAATAAGTTATCACAGTAACTTAGATGTTGTTGTTATTAAGTCTTTACTTTCAAAAGCATTACAGATAGAGATAGCATCAGGCTATTTAAATTTAGAAGAAAATCAAAGTAATCTACCTAAAAAAACTAGCAAAAAAGGATTTGATTTTGATGTTTATGAGATTAAAACGTCTTCAAAAAATCAAAATAATTCTGCTGGAAAAAGTATAATTGTAACTAAGCAAGATTATGATCGTTCTTCTAATACAAATCTTCCGTTTTACTTAGATGCTTTTGTAGCAATCGATTTTCTTAATATTTCGGTTTTAAAACAAAATATTTCAAGTCAATACCATTTGACTTTTAGTAATAAAACTTACACTATACCAGAGGTTAGAGCTGGACCTTTTTCATTTCAATCTTAAACAAAAAAAGGAATTCAACCTTAAAAGCTTTTCAGCTTAATAAAATCATTTTAAACATTATAATTGTCAATTATTAAGGGAAAAATTATATTTGCCCGATTTATAAAATTGACCAAAAATTAACAAACAATGCAAAACAAAGGATTAATAAAACTATTTGCAGTTTTATTTGGATTGGTAAGTATTTACCAGCTGTCTTTCACATTTAAAAATAATGCGGTAGAGAGCGAAGCTACACAGATAGCAGAACAAAAAATAGATGCGTCTGCAGAGGATCGTAGCGCAAAAGTAAACGAATATGCAGCAAGATATTTAGACTCTTTAGCAACATCTAAAGAAAGTGTTTTCTTAGGAAGTGATTATTCTGAAGTTAAAGAAAACTCAATGAAGTTAGGTCTTGACCTTAAAGGAGGTTTAGAGGCTATCTTACAAATTTCTGTAAAAGACATCTTAATTGGTCTTGCAGACGGAAGTACAGATCCAACTTTTAGAAAAGCATTAGATGATGCAGATGAAATTCAGAAAAATAGTCAAAATACATATTTAGAAGATTTCTTTGTTGCTTTTGACGCTATCAAAGGAGATAAAAAATTAGCATCTCCAGATATTTTTGCAACACGTTCTTTAGTAGGAGAGATTGATCTTAATATGTCTGATGACGAGACTAAAGTAGTTTTAGAAACAAAAATAGACGAGTCTATTGTTTCTGCTTTTGAAGTATTACGTAAGCGTATTGACGAGTTTGGTGTAACGTCTCCAAACATCCAACGTTTAGGTAACTCTGGTCGTGTATTATTAGAATTACCAGGTGTTAAAGATGTAGAAAGAGCTACAGATTTAATAACAACAACAGCGCAATTAGAGTTTTGGTATGGTTCAAACTCTCAATTATTTAGTCAATTTTTACTTGATGCTAATGAAGTATTAAAAGCAAAAGAAGGAGAAGCTAAAGCAGATCAAGCAACTGCAGATGAAGAAGAGATGACTGAAGAAGAGCAAGCTATTGCAGACTTAACAGGAGAAGAAGATGAAACAGTTGTAGAAAACAATCCTTTATTAGATCTTTTTGTTGGTCCTGGTTTTGGGGCAACTTTAGCACAAGTTAAAGTAGAAGATAAAGAGCAAGTAGCTAAACTTTTAGCTATGCCAGAGGTAAGAGCAAAATTACCTGCAGAGTTACGTTACACAAAATTTGTATTTGGTAAAGTAGCAGAAGATAGCGAAGTAGTAGATTTATATGTTTTACAAGGAAACAGAGATGGAGAGCCACCATTAAGTGGTGCAGTAGTTACAGACGCGCGTCAAACTTACAATCAAGCAAACAAAGTTGTTGTAAGTATGCAAATGAACAGTAAAGGAGCTAAGATTTGGGAAGAAATGACCGGAGAAGCTTACAAGACTCAAGGTCAAATTGCAGTAGTTTTAGATAACACAGTATACTCTGCGCCAACAGCTTCTAACGGAGCAATTGCTGGAGGTAGTACAGAAATTTCTGGAGACTTTACTTTAAGAGAAGCAACAGATTTAGCTAACGTTTTACGTGCTGGTAAATTACCTGCAAAAGCAGATATTATTCAAAGTAGTATAGTTGGTCCATCTTTAGGTCAAGAAGCTATTGATAGTGGTACAATGTCTTTTGGTATTGCTTTAGCTTTAGTATTATTATGGATGGTTTTCTATTATGGTAAAGCTGGTATATTCTCAGACATCGCAATGTTATTCAATATCTTATTAATCTTCGGGATTTTATCGGGTATTGGTGCAGTGTTAACATTACCTGGTATTGCTGGTATCGTATTAACAATAGGTATGTCGGTAGATGCTAACGTACTTATTTTTGAACGTATTAGAGAAGAATTAAGTAAAGGTAAAGATCAAAAATCTGCAATTAATGACGGATTTAGTAACGCTTTATCATCAATCTTAGATGCTAACATAACTACAGGTTTAACAGCATTAATCTTATTTGTGTTTGGTACAGGACCAATTAAAGGTTTTGCAACTACATTATTAATTGGTATTGGTACATCTTTATTTACAGCAATTTTTATTACAAGATTATTAATTGACTGGTATGTAAATAAAGGAGGGAAATTAGATTTCTCTACAGGTGTAACTAAAAACTTGTTCAGAAACATTAATATCGAATTCCTTAAAAAGCGTAAAGTAGCTTACATTATTTCAGGAGCTTTATTAATAGTAAGTTTAGGGTCTTTATTTACTAATGGGTTAGATCAAGGTATTGACTTTGTTGGAGGACGTACAACGCAAGTGCGTTTTGCAGAGCCAGTTAGCGCTGTTGAGGTAGAAGAAGCTTTAGCTACACCAGAAGTATTTGGAAGTGCATCTGTAAAAACTGTAGGAGACGAGAATAACTTAAAAATCTCTACAAAATACAAGATTAACGAAACTGCTAACGAAGTAGACGAAGAAGTAAGAGAAAAACTATACAACGCGTTACAGCCTTATTTAAACGGTCAATCTTTTGAAGAGTTTAAAGACCTTTCTAAAGCAGACAAGCAAATAGGAATTATGGATCAATACAAAGTAAGTCCATCAATCGCAGATGATATTAAACAAGCATCTTTCTGGGCTGTATTAGGATCTTTAGTAGTGGTATTCTTATATATCTTATTCCGTTTTAAAAGATGGCAATTCTCTCTTGGTGCAGTAGCGGCTGTTTTCCATGATGTTATTATTGTATTAGGTGTATTCTCATTAACATACAAGTTTATGCCATTCTCAATGGAAATTGATCAAGCATTTATTGCAGCAATTCTTACCGTAATCGGTTACTCGTTAAACGATACCGTGGTTGTATTTGACCGTATTCGTGAGTTCTTTAACGAGCATACCAATTGGCCATTTACAGAAGTAATTGACAAATCATTAAGCAGCACATTAAGCCGTACGTTAAATACCTCTTTAACAACATTAGTAGTGTTATTAGCTATCTTTATTTTTGGTGGCGAATCTATTAGAGGATTTATGTTTGCCTTAATCGTAGGTGTAATTGTAGGTACATATTCATCATTATTTATCGCAACACCAATCATGTTTGATACTGCTAAAAAAGGAGGCGCAGCAGACGCTTTAAAAAAGAAAGAAGAAGTAATTGATGAGACTGTTGTAAAATAGTTCTTCAAACTCCAAATAATAAAAAAGCCTTTTTGCACTTGTAAAAAGGCTTTTTTTATGCAATTATTTTGGACGTTACCCACTTTTGCTTTAGGGCAAAAGTGCGTCGGGCTTTCGCTAGTCGCAATCAAAGATGTGCTCCAACAATAGCTCAATCCCTAACGCATAGATCAACTTAATCTTAAGCCTAATAAATATAAATTAAAAATCAATTAATTAATAAACCTGCGTTAATTCTATTTATAACTAAAGCATAAATACTATATTTACAATCGCAAAAAAAATAGTATGTACGCATTAAAATTTGACTGGAATCCAATAACAGGAATAGATATAGCAGGAAACTTCAAAATTCATTTTTATAGTTTAATGTGGATTATAGCATTTGTTTTAGGACATAAAATAATGAGCTATATCTTTAAGCGCGAAAAAATTAAATTAGAATATCTTGATCCTTTATTTATTTACACAGTTTTAGCTACTATGTTAGGCGCAAGATTAGGTCATGTAATATTTTACCAACCAGAACTATTTAGTCAAGACTTTTTAAGCATTTTTCTACCAATACGCACCAAACCAGAATTCGAGTTTACAGGCTTTCAAGGGTTAGCAAGTCACGGTGCAGCAATAGGTATTATTATAGGTATGTATTTATACCGTAAAAAATATAATTACAAATCATTAATGTGGATTTTAGATCGTATTGTAATACCTGTAGCTTCTGGAGCTATATTTATTAGAATAGGTAATTTTATAAATTCAGAAATTATTGGTAAAGTAACAGACTCTAGCTTAGGTGTACGCTTTGTGCAAGACTATTATCACAAGTCAGAAATTGTAAAGCTAACAGGTATTCAAGACGTAAAAAAAGCTTACGCAGCAGTAACAGATAACCCAAAATTTGCCACTCTTTTAGAAGCTGTTCCGTATCGTCACGCTGCTCAGTTATATGAGTCTTTTAGTTATATTTTTGTGTTTTTAATTCTGTTATATTTTTATTTAAAAACTAATAAAGGAGAACAACGTGGTTTCTTATTTGGTCTGTTTTTAGTATTGCTTTGGACAGTAAGATTTTTTGTAGAGTTTGTAAAAGAAGCCCAAAATCCAGAACGTGCAGATTGGTTGTTAAACACAGGGCAATTATTAAGTATTCCGTTTATACTTATAGGCTTATATTTTATGTTCACTTTTAAACCAAAAAAAACTAATATCTAATGAGGTTTTACAAGCCACTAATTGTAATTATAGTTTTTGCTATTTGTATTACTTCATGTAAAGAAGAAAAGAAAACAATAGAGCAAGTTAAAGTTGAATTTAAAAAAGAAGGAGAACTAACTTTCTTTAAAGGTACAACAGATACCATAATTAAAATCTTTGATATAGAGATAGCAAAAACTCCTTACCAAATCCAAACAGGCTTAATGTATCGCGACGGAATGGAAGATAATCAAGGTATGTTATTTGTGTTTCCTGATGTTAGAGAGCGCAGTTTTTATATGAAAAACACACGTTTTCCTTTAGATTTAATTTTTATAGATCACAATAAGCGTATTGTTAGTTTTCAAGAAAATGCTCAACCTTTTGATGAGTCTTCTTTACCATCTCAAACAAAAGCTCAATTTGTATTAGAGGTTAATGCTGGTGTTGCAGAAAAATTACTGCTAGAAGTTGGTGATAAAATGGACTATTACGAATATAGAATTGTAAAAGATACTATACCTGTTAAGTAATAGCTTAATTTTATATAGAGTTGTTATTCTTTTTCTTTTTTTGGAGGTACTGGATCAAAACCTTTACCACCAAAAGGATGACAGCTAAAAATTCTTTTTATACTTAACCAGCCACCTTTTATTAACCCATGTGTTATCAAAGCTTCTTTAGTGTAATGTGAGCATGTTGGTTGATATCTACAAGTATTTGGTGTAAATGGAGATATAAAAGTTTGATAAACTTTTATAAGAAATAAAAAAGGTTTGATAATCAGTTTTTTCATTGTTAAAAATGAAAAATCCTCTCATGTAGAGAGGATTTAATATTAATTTGTAGTAAAGGTTGTACCGTCTTTACCATCTTTAAGTTTTATACCTACTTCGGCTAATTCGTCTCTAATTTTATCACTTAAAGCAAAGTCTTTATTAGCTCTTGCTTCTTGACGTAATTTGATTAAAAGCTCTACTGTGCCAGATAATTTGTCAGTACCTGTATTAGTTTGAATAGTGTCGTCTTTTAATCCTAAAATATCAAAGGTAAAATCGTTAATAGTTTTTGTAAGCGTTTCTAAGTCTTCTTTAGTTATTGTTACTGTACCATCTTTTATTTGATTGATATATTTTACAGCTTCAAAAAGGTTGGCTATTAAAATAGGTGAATTAAAATCGTCATTCATAGCAACAAAACACTTTTGTTTCCAAGCATTAATATCGATGCTACTTTTATCAGAAATTTTTAATTCTGATAAAGACTTAACAGCTTCCATTAATCTGTTATATCCTTTTTCTGCAGCTAATAAGCCATCATTTGTAAAATCTAAAACACTTCTATAATGTGCTTGTAGCATGAAGAAACGAGCAACGCTTGGTGTAAATGCTTTAGTAATATGTGGATTGTCGCCAGTGAAAATTTCGTTTGGTAAAATAAAATTACCGGTTGACTTTGCCATTTTTTTACCATTCATGATTAGCATGTTAGCATGCATCCAATAGTTAACTGGAGATTTTCCTTTTGCTGCTTGGTTTTGAGCAATTTCGCACTCGTGGTGTGGGAATTTTAAATCCATTCCGCCACCATGTATATCAAAATGTTCACCTAAATATTTAGTGCTCATTGCTGTACACTCTAAGTGCCAACCAGGAAAACCATCACTCCAAGGAGATGGCCAACGCATAATGTGAGCAGGTTCTGCTTTTTTCCAAAGCGCAAAATCTTGAGGGTTTTTCTTATCAGATTGCCCATCAAGTTCACGTGTGTTGTGTATTAGGTCTTCAAGTTTACGCTTACTTAAAATTCCATATTCATTACTTTCGTTGTACTTGTGTACATCAAAATAAACAGAGCCATTTACTTCATAAGCAAAACCATTGTCAATTATTGTTTTAATAAGTTCTATTTGCTCAATAATATGACCTGTTGCTGTAGGTTCTATACTTGGTGGTAAAAAATTAAAAGTATTTAGAATATTATGAAAATCTACAGTGTAACGTTGTACGACCTCCATAGGTTCTATTTCTTCTAAACGTGCTTTTTTAGCAATACGGTCTTCACCAACATCTGCATCATTCTCTAAATGTCCAGCATCTGTAATATTACGTACATATCTTACTTTGTAACCTAAATATTTTAAATATCTAAAAATAACATCAAAAGACATAAACGTTCTAACGTTACCTAGGTGTACATTACTGTAAACGGTTGGTCCACAAACGTACATACCAACGCTACCTTCATGTATTGATTTAAATTGCTCTTTTTCTCCTGTTAAAGAGTTGTATATTTTAATATTTTGGTTTTGGTAAAGTTGCATGATTGATACTAAAATTTAGTCTCTAATTTGATGTAATCTAAAAATTCGCGTTTAGTTTCTTTGTTTTTAAAAGCGCCTCCAAACTCAGAAGTTACGGTGCTACTTTCAATATCTCTAATGCCTCTAGAGTTTACGCATAAATGCTTAGCATCAATAACACATGCTACGTCTTCAGTACCTAAAACATCTTGTAATTCTTTTACTATTTGAATGGTTAAACGTTCTTGTACCTGTGGTCGTTTTGCGTAATAATCTACAATACGATTCATTTTAGAAAGCCCAACTACACTTCCATTAGAAATGTAAGCGACATGAGCGCGTCCTACTATTGGTAACAAATGATGCTCGCAAGTAGAGTATACAGTGATGTTTTTTTCAACCAACATTTCTCCATATTGATATTTGTTATCAAATGTTGACGCGTTAGGTTTTTTATCTGGGTTTAACCCACCAAAAATTTCGTTCACAAACATTTTTGCTACTCGGTTAGGTGTCCCTTTTAGACTGTCGTCTGTTAGGTCTAAACCTAGGGTATTCATTATGTTTGTTACGTCTTTTTTTATACTTTCTATTTTTTCTTTGTCAGAAATTGCAAAAGCATCAGGTCTAAGCGGTGTGTCATGACTTGTGCCTATATGGTTTTCGCCAATAGGATCATTATTGTCTATGTTTTCTACAGAGTTATCAATCTTCATTTATATAAAAAATGTGATGTTTAAAATAGTTTGCAAAGATAATCAATTATTAAAATCTAATAGTTTAATTAAAGTTAATAATTAGCAAGTTTTAAACTTAATAGCATTGAAAAGTAAATTACATTCTTTAATTAACATAATGTTTATTAAAAATTTCTTAATTTTCCGTCTTAATTTATTATTTCAGAAAATACTATGAGACGTATATTATTGCTAATATCTTTTTTTGCGATTGTTTTTACTGTGCAAAACGTTAATGCTCAAAACAATAGAAAATTAAAAACGCAGCCAGTTAAATATGGAGATAATTTAGAAGCTCCTTTTACTGCAAAAGAATTAGGGATGCTTAAAGAAGTTTATCAAGACAAATTAGAAAAATATGTTTTGAGTAGACCACAAAAAATTAAGGATTTAAAACATTTATTAAGAAATAGATTATTAATTACAAAGCTACCTCATTATAACTCAAAAAGTAAAGTGACTCTACTTTCAACGGTTGGTTTGTTCAATAATTATAATAAAAAGCTTAAAAGAGATCAGGTTTTTGATATAAACACATTTAACCCTTTAAAATATAATTTAGAATTTTTTAAAGTTGGTTCTGCGATATACAGAATTGATAATACACAATATTATATTGTTATAAAGGCTCAAAATTTAAAAAAATAATTAGTCGCTAGATTTTACTTTCAAACTACTACAAAATGAAAAAGTTTTTACTTACTATAACTCTATTACTAAATGTTTTCTTTGTGTTTTCTCAAGACATAATTATGCAAACCACAACTGTAAGTCAATGTGGAGGCGTATTTTATGATTCAGGTGGAAGTGCAGGTAACTACGCTAATGATGAGAGTTTTATTTTAACTATATGTCCAGATACTGCTGGACAGCAGGTACAATTAGACTTTGTTGCTTTTAGTACCCAAAATGGCACTGATGAAATGACGATTTATGATGGTGATAGTACAGCAGCAAATGCTTTTGGAACATTCTCTGGTGGTGGAGCTTCAGCAAACCCAGGTTTTGTTTCTGCTACACCAAACAATCCAACAGGATGTCTTACTATCGAATTCACATCAGATGCTTCTGCTAATACGACAGGTTGGGAAGCAAATGTATCTTGTTATGAACCATGTCAAACTATTGTTTCGCAATTAGATTCATCTTCACCAGCTCCAAATGGAGATGGATATATAAGAGTTTGTCCAGGAGATCCTATAACATTAAACGGAAGTGCTAACTTTTCTGTAGATGGTACTGGAGCAACGTACGAATGGGATTTAGGAGATGGAAATACAGTTTCTGGTCAAACAGCAACTTTTTCTTACCCTAATCCAGGTGTGTATATTGTGAATTTAAATGTTACAGATACAAATACAGATCCTGATCCATCAGGTTGTAGTAATACCAATTTAATCAATCAAGTTATTCAAGTAAGTACAGAGCCTGACTTTACAGGTACGGCAGCCTCTGCTTCAACAGCATGTTTTGGAGAACAGGTAACCTTATCGGGAGTAGCAAATCAAGTAGAATTTATTAATGATTGTACTCCGCCAGTTAGTGGTACAACATTTTTACCTGATGGTTCAGGAGCAACATACCAAACATGTGTAACAGTTGATTGTTACGAATCTTCATTAACATTAACGGATGTAAATCAAATTGTTGCAATTTGTGTTAACATGGAGCATTCTTACATGGGAGATTTAGATATTAATATTATAAGTCCAAATGGTCAAACCGCAGTACTTAAAGGTTATCCAGGAGGTAATGGGACTTATTTAGGAGGAGCAAATGACGATGGGACTAATACACCAGGTACAGGTGCAGATTACTGTTTCTCTAGTACAGGGACAGTAACTATAGAAAATGGACCAACAATTACTGCTGGTTCTAATCCTCCAAATAATTCTATTACACCAGGAACTTATCTTCCTGAAGGAAATCTATCTGACTTATTAGGAAGTCCTTTAAACGGAGATTGGTGTATAGAAATAATAGATAATTTATCAATTGATAATGGTTATATTTTTTCATGGAGTATCGAGTTTGATCCTACATTACAACCACCAGAATATTCTTTTACACCAGTAACAACATCAGAAGCTTGGGATTCAGACCCTTCTATTGTTAGTACGTCAGGAAACGATATTACTGTTCAGCCTTCTACGCCCGGTCAACATTGTTATACTTACAGAGTTTTAAATGATTTTGGATGTGAATATACAGAGACAGTTTGTATTGATGTTTATCCAGAAGTAGATAATGGAGAACCAGATGATTTATTTATGTGTAATCCAGGAGCGCCACCTTATATTTTTGATTTAACAGAAAATGACACTCCGATATTAGCACCATCAGCAATTCCTTCAGATTTAGTTATAACTTATCATGAAAGTCAGGCAGACGCAGATGCCGATACTAATCCAATACCAACACCAGATACTTACACGACAACAGCTACTTTAGGTAATCCTCAAACTATTTATGTTAGAGTAGAGTATCTAAATACAGGTTGTTATGAGTCTGAAACATTTACTTTAAATATTACAGCTCAACCTACAATCAATCCAGCGTCAGATATGGTAGTTTGTGATGATCCGAGTAATGATGGTGTAGAGCCATTTGATTTAGAGAGTCAGACGCTATTAATATTAGGGACACAGCCAGCTTCAGATTATGTAGTGAC
>NZ_CAXQQP010000011.1:0-25591 GCF_964226795.1 Mesoflavibacter sp. | reverse complement strand
AAAACAACAGTTATCAAGTTAATTTAAATGGTTTAGACGCTGGAGATTACAGTTTTACAGTTAGTTCTACTACAGATAAATTATCATCGTCAGGTAATTTTAAAATTATACCATTTAATGTAGAGCAACAATTTTTAAACGCCAATGTAACAAAGCTGCAACAAGTTGCTACTAATAGTAAAGGTCAAACTTATTTTATTGATAACACTTCTACTTTGGCAGATAGTTTATTATCAGATAATCGTTATCAGCCAATTCTTAAAACCAATAAAAGAGTTGTACCTTTGATAGACTGGTATTATCTACTATTTTTTATAGCATTGTGCTTGGCTTTAGAATGGTTTATCAGGAAATATAAAGGATTAATTTAAAATAAAAATTACAATGGAAAAATTACCAAAAATTGCATTCCCTTTTATTATTGCGGGAGTTATATTTATAATTATAATAGCTAAATCTGCTGTCACCATAGATGCCGGTCATGCTGCTGTTTTATATGAAACTTTAGGAGATGGTGTAGACTCTAATAAAGTACCTTTAGGTCCAGGTTTTCATATAATTGCTCCATGGAATAGAGTTATAGATTATGAAACACGTCAGCAAGAAATTCCAGAAAAAATGTCTGTATTATCATCTAATGGATTAGATATAAAATTAGATGCATCGGTGTTATACGAACCAGATGTTAAAAACTTAGGAAAATTGCATAATGAGAAAGGAGAAAATTATTTAAGCAGAGTTTTACAACCTGCTATAAGAAGTGCTGCAAGAAGTGTAGTAGGTCGTTATACTCCAGAACAATTATATTCTACTAAAAGAGATGCTATTCAAGAAGAAATTTTTGAAGAAACTAGAAAAATTGTAGAAAGTCAATACATTCAACTTAACAATGTTTTGATTAGAGATGTTACGTTACCACCTACAATTAAAGAAGCTATAGAAAGAAAACTTAGACAAGAACAAGAATCTTTAGAGTATGAATTTAGATTAGTTACTGCTGAAAAAGAAGCTCAAAAACAACGTATTGAGGCACAAGGTAAAGCAGATGCTAATAGAATTTTAAGCGCTTCTTTAACAGATAAAATCCTTCAAGATAAGGGTATTGAAGCGACTAATAAATTAGCAGAATCACCTAATAGTAAAGTAGTTATAATTGGTTCTGGCGAAAGCGGAATGCCTATAATTTTAGGTAACCAATAATAATTAAATTAATTTTAACATTTCATAATTTGGAATTTTAAATATTAATTTACAATCTTTGTACAGAACAAAACTAGACATGACTTTTATTCAATTACATCATCATCATTTCCATACTTGCACTCAAGCGAGCTAGAAATGTATTGAATAAAAACAAAATATTTTTAAAACCGTTTGAGTAAATCAAGCGGTTTTTTTATTACTAAAAACTTCACTAAGATTTGCTCAAGCACTTTAACAAAAAAGAAAAATGAGTAAATTAAAAATTGCAATTCAAAAATCAGGACGATTAAATGAGGATTCTATGAAAATCCTTAAAGATGTTGGTATTTCTATCGATAATGGTAAAGACCAACTCAAAGCATCAGCTAAAAACTTCCCATTAGAAGTATTTTATTTGCGTAACGGAGACATTCCGCAGTACTTAAAAGATGGTGTTGTAGACGTCGCTATTATCGGTGAAAACGTTTTGGTGGAAAAAGGTCAAGACATTACTGTTGCAGAGAAATTAGGATTTTCTAGCTGTAAAGTGTCTGTCGCAATTCCAAAAGGAAAAAGCTACAATTCTATTAAAGATTTAGAAGGAAAACGTATCGCAACATCTTACCCAAACACTGTCAACCAATTCTTAAAAGATAACAATGTTAACGCGAATTTGCACATTATTAATGGTTCCGTAGAAATAGCACCAAACATTGGACTAGCAGATGCTATTGTTGATATTGTGTCTAGCGGAAGCACTTTGTTTAAAAACAATCTTAAAGAAGTTGAAGTCATTTTAAAATCTGAAGCTGTACTTGCAGTTTCACCTCAAATTTCATCTGAAAATCAAGCGATTTTAAACAAGTTACAGTTTAGATTACAATCGGTTTTAAAAGCAAGAAATTCACGTTACGTATTACTTAACGCGCCAAACAACAAAGTAGAAGACATTATCAATATTTTACCAGGAATGAAAAGTCCAACCGTTTTACCACTAGCCGAAGAAGGCTGGAGTTCACTACACTCGGTAATCAACAAAAACGATTTCTGGGAAATTATAGACGAATTAAAAACCAATGGAGCAGAAGGTATATTAGTTTGTCCAATTGAAAATATGGTTTTATAAGTAATGTCACTTCGAGTGATTTTGAGGAACGAAAAATAGTATAGAGAAGAATGAAAGCAATAAAATACCCAAATAAAAACACCTGGTTAGAGATTTTAAAGCGACCAACACAAACCGTTAACGATATAGAAAGTACAGTTAATCAAATTTTTGAAGACGTACAACGCAATGGTGATGCAGCAGTTTCAAAATACACAAAGTTATTTGATGGCGCTGATTTACGATCTAATCTTGTAACTGTGCAAGAAATAGAAGATGCATCTTCTAAATTATCATCAGAATTAAAATCTGCGATTAACCAAGCAAAATCAAATATTGAAACATTTCACAAAGCACAAAAAACAGAAAGGGTAAGCGTAGAAACATCTGTTGGAATTACCTGCTGGCAAGAAATACGTGCCATACAAAAAGTTGGGATTTATATTCCTGCTGGTACTGCGCCATTATTTTCAACAGTTTTAATGTTAGCAATTCCTGCAAATATCGCTGGTTGTAAAGAAGTTGTGTTATGTTCGCCACCAAATAAAGACGGTAAAATTGCTAACGAAATTTTATATGCAGCTCAACTTTGTGGTGTGACTAAAATTGTAAAAGTTGGTGGCATTCAAGCGATTGCAGGATTAACATTTGGAACAGAAACTATTCCGCAAGTTTATAAAATATTCGGACCAGGAAACCAATTTGTAACTGTTGCAAAGCAATTGGCTACTAAATATGGTGTTGCTATCGATATGCCTGCAGGACCAAGCGAATTGTTAGTTGTGGCAGACGATAGTGCAAATGCAAGTTACGTGGCTTCAGATTTATTAAGTCAAGCAGAACATGGAACTGATAGTCAAGTCATTTTAGTATCAACGTCTGAGAATTTCATTAATGAAGTTGAAACTGAAATTAACACGCAAATCAAAGCATTACCAAGACAAGATATTGCGCAACAAGCTATCAATAATTCAAAATCTATTTTAGTAAATTCAGATGAAGAAGCTTTAGATTTAATCAATGATTACGGTCCAGAACACTTTATTGTTGCAACAAAAAACAACGATTTTTATGTTGATGGCATTCAAAATGCAGGTTCTGTGTTTATAGGTAATTACACACCTGAAAGCGCTGGCGATTATGCATCTGGTACTAATCATACCTTGCCAACTAATGGATTTAGCAAAGCGTATTCTGGTGTAAATTTAGACAGTTTCACAAAAGCGATTACGTTTCAAAACATCACAAAAGAAGGTTTGAAAAACATAGGAAGCACTATAGAACTAATGGCTGAAGCTGAAGGTTTGCAAGCGCATAAAAACGCAGTTTCAATTAGATTAAAAGATATATAGCAAACGTCACATCGAGTGATTTCGAAGAATGAGAAATTGTATCGAGATGCAAAAGTTCTCGATACGATTTTCAAAAGAAAATCACTCGAACTGACGAAAATCAAATTAAATGAAAACAACTTTCAACATAAATAACTTAGTTAGACCAAACATCGCAGCCTTAAAACCGTATTCTTCTGCGAGAGATGAGTTTAAAGACGCAACATCAAACCAAATGATTTTTTTAGATGCAAATGAAAATCCGTTTGAAAATGGTGTAAATCGCTATCCTGATCCGCAACAAAAGGATGTAAAATCAATGTTGTCAAACATAAAAAACATTCCAACCGAGAATATCCTGTTAGGCAACGGAAGTGATGAAGTGTTAGACTTAATTTTTAGAGCCTTTTGTGAGCCTAATCAAGATAATATCATCACATTACCGCCAACATACGGTATGTACGACGTATTAGCAAATACAAATGCAGTAGACGTTATAACGGTCGAATTGGATACTGATTTTCAACCAAAAGTAGACGACATTCTTAACACTCAAAATGACAACACCAAACTGTTGTTTTTATGCTCGCCAAACAATCCAACAGCGAATAGTTTTGAAGCTTCAAAAATTGAAAAGTTATTAACTAATTTCAATGGGATAGTAGTGATTGATGAAGCGTATATCGATTTTTCAGAAGACGAAAGTTGGATATCAAAATTATCACATTTCCCAAATTTGATAGTTACACAAACGCTATCTAAAGCTTATGGAATGGCAGGAATCAGACTCGGGATTTGTTATGCATCTAACGAAATTATTTCAATTTTAAATAAAATAAAACCACCATATAACGTCAATCAACTAACGCAGCAAAAGGCAATCCAACGTTTAGAAAATCAACAAGACGTTCAAAACGAAATTCAGAATATAATTTCAGAAAGACGCTTGTTAATTAAAGCCTTAATGTCGATTACTTGGATTGATACTATATATCCAACACAAGCTAATTTTGTGTTAGTAAAAGTTGATGATGCGACTAATCGATACAATCAGTTAGTAGAAAAAGGCATTGTTGTTCGTAATAGAACCAATCAACCACTTTGCAAAAACTGTTTACGTTTTACGGTTGGCACAAGTGATGAGAATGCGAAATTGATTACAGTATTAAATAATATATAAACGTCACATCGAGTGATATTCATAAGAAATTCACTCGAACTGACGAAAACATAAAAAATGAAAAAAGTACTATTCATAGACCGTGATGGCACATTGATTAAAGAACCAGCAGACGAGCAAATCGATAGTTTTGAGAAGTTGGTATTTTATCCAAAAGTGTTCACGTATTTAAGTAAAATCGCAAAAGAATTAGATTTTGAAATCGTAATGATTACCAATCAAGATGGATTGGGAACAGATGTGTATCCAGAAAATACGTTTTGGCCTGTTCATAATTTTGTACTTCAATCTTTTGAAAATGAAGGTGTTATTTTTGAAGAACAATTTATCGACAGAACTTTTGCTAAGGATAACGCACCAACTCGAAAACCAAATACAGGTTTGCTAACCAAGTATTTTAGCGAAGATTACGATTTAGAAAATTCGTTTGTCATTGGTGACCGTTTAACCGATGTTGAATTAGCTAAAAACCTTGGTTCTAAAGGCATTTTTATCGATGACAATACCAATTTAGGAACCGATGAAATCACGGTACAACGAGACGCTTTAGACCAGTTTATCGCATTAGAAAGTAATGATTGGGAAGAAATCTATAAATTCTTAAAAGCTAAAGAACGCACAGGAAGCATCGAGCGAAACACCAATGAAACCAAGATTAAAATCGATTTAAATCTTGACGGAACAGGACAAAGTAATATAGATACTGGCATTGCTTTTTTTGACCATATGTTAGACCAAATTGCACGTCACGGACAATTAGATTTAAACATTAAGGTTGATGGTGATTTAGAAGTAGACGAGCATCACACGATTGAAGATACAGCAATAGCTTTAGGTGAAGTGTTTGCAACGACTTTAGGGAACAAATTAGGTATAGAACGTTACGGTTTTAGTCTACCAATGGACGATTGTTTTGCGCAAGCTGCAATAGATTTTGGTGGTAGAAATTGGTTGGTTTGGGAAGCCGATTTTAAACGTGAAATGATTGGTAAAATGCCAACCGAAATGTTTTTTCACTTCTTTAAATCCTTTACAGATGGTGCAAAATGTAACCTAAACATTAAAGCAGAAGGTACAAACGAGCATCACAAAATAGAAGCTATTTTTAAAGCATTTGCAAAAGCCATAAAAATGGCTGTAAAACGCGATGTTGAAAAAATGATTTTACCAAGTACAAAAGGAATGTTGTAGTACTTGTCATTCAGAAGGAGGAACGACTGAAGAATCTCTAATTTAAAGATTCTTCGCTTTGCTCTGAATGACAAATAACACTAAAAAATGGATAAAGAAAATTTAAATACAGAGGCTAATTCTTCCCCTTTGGGGAAGTCAGAAGGGGCAAATATTGTCATCATAAATTACGGTGCAGGAAACATCAAAAGCATTCAATTTGCTTTTAAGCGCTTAGGTTTTGAAGCGTTGTTAACTAATAATCCTGAAGAAATTAAAGCAGCAGACAAAGTGATCTTTCCTGGTGTAGGCGAGGCGAGTAGTGCAATGCAAAAGCTAAAAGAGTCAGGTTTGGATCGTTTGGTTCCGAAGTTAAAACAACCTGTTTTAGGGATTTGTTTAGGTATGCAATTAATGTGTAAATCTACAGAAGAAGGACATACAAAAGGCTTAGGTATTTTTGATGTAGATGTAAAACGCTTTTCAAACACAGTAAAAGTGCCACAAATGGGTTGGAATACGATTAATAATCTTCAATCAGATTTGTTTAAAGGAGTTAAAGACGATGAGTTTATGTATTTAGTCCATAGTTTTTATGCAGAACAATGCAAAGACGCAATCGCAACAACAACTTATGATGTAGAATACGCTTCAGCATTACAAAAAGATAATTTTTACGGTGTGCAATTTCATCCAGAAAAATCATCTTTAGCAGGTGAACAAATTTTGAGAAATTTCATCAATTTATAAAATAAAAATGTCAGGCTGAGCGCAGTCGAAGCCTATATATTAACTAAAAAGATTCCTGCCTACGCAGGAAATAATTATGAGAATAATACCAGCAATAGATATAATAGAAGGAAAGTGCGTAAGATTAACTAAAGGCGATTACAGCACCACAAAAATGTACAATGAAAATCCACTAGAAGTAGCCAAGCAATTTGAAGATGCAGGCATAGAATACTTGCATATGGTAGATTTAGAAGGCGCTAAAGCAGACCACGTAGTCAACTATAAAGTGTTAGAAAAGGTTGCAACCAAAACCAATTTAAAAATTGATTTTGGTGGCGGACTTAAATCCGACGACGATGTATTTATAGCATTTAATTCTGGTGCTAAACAAATTACAGGTGGTAGTATAGCTGTAAAAAACACCGACACTTTTTTACGATGGATTAATAAATACGGTACCCAAAAAATTATCCTTGGTGCCGATTGTAAAAACGAAAAAATCGCTATTTCTGGTTGGTTAGAAGAAAGTAGTTTAGAGGTTGTTCCGTTTATTCAGGAATATCAAAAAAATGGTATTCAGTATGTGGTATGTACAGATATTTCAAAAGACGGAATGCTTCAAGGTCCATCCGTAGATTTGTATAAAAAAATAATTAACCAATGTACTAATGGTAGCTCAGATCAATCTGTAAAGCTAATCGCTTCTGGTGGAGTAACAACTATTGAAGATGTTGAAGTTTTATCTGAAATTGGATGCGATGGTGTAATAATTGGTAAAGCCATTTACGAAAACAGAATAAGTTTAAAAGAATTAGAACGCTTTTTATAATAAAAAATTAATGTCATTGCGAGCGTAAGCGTGGCAATCTCATTCTTTGTAAAAGATTGCTTCACTATGTTCGCAATGACGAATAGAATTTATGCTAACAAAACGAATCATACCTTGTCTAGATATTAAAAACGGTCGAACCGTTAAAGGCGTTAATTTTGTTAATTTAAGGGACGCAGGCGATCCTGTAGAATTAGCAAAACAGTATGCGGTAAAAGGTGCAGACGAATTGGTGTTTTTAGATATTTCTGCAACTTTAGAAGGTAGAAAAACAATGATTGAAATGGTGCTTAAAGTTGCCGAACAAGTCAATATTCCATTTACTGTTGGTGGCGGAATTTCAAGTGTTGAAGATGTAGATGTACTTTTAAAATCTGGTGCAGATAAAATATCTGTAAATTCTTCAGCAGTAAAACGACCAGAATTGGTAAACGAATTGTCAAGTAAATTTGGTAGTCAATGTGTTGTGGTTGCTATAGATGCCAAACAAGTTAATGGACAATGGAAAGTCCATTTAGCTGGTGGAAGCATTCCAACCGAATTAGATTTATTTGATTGGGCAAAAGAAGTTGAAACAAGAGGCGCAGGCGAAATCCTGTTTACTTCTATGAATAACGACGGAACAAAAAACGGGTTTGCAAACGAAGCTTTAGCTAAACTGTCAGACACTGTAAATATTCCGATAATTGCTTCTGGTGGCGCAGGAACTATTCAGCATTTTACAGATACATTTAAAGAAGGAAAAGCAGATGCAGCTTTGGCTGCCAGTGTATTTCATTTTGGTGAAATAGAAATAAAAGACTTAAAAGAAGAATTAAAGCAGAAAGGTATTTCTGTTAGATTATAAATCTTATCCTGAACTTGATTCAGGATCTCATAAAGCGTAAAAATATAATGAACATAAATTTTAATAAAAATAACGACGGATTAGTCCCAGCAATCATTCAAGATGCCACAACCAAAAATGTGTTAATGTTGGGTTATATGAACGAAGAAGCGTTTAAAAAAACACAAGACACGAAGTTAGTAACCTTTTTTAGCCGTACCAAAAACCGACTTTGGACCAAAGGTGAAGAAAGCGGTAACGTTTTAAACTTAGTAGATATTAAACTAGACTGTGATAACGATACGTTATTAATTTCAGTAAATCCAAAAGGACCAACGTGTCACACAGGAAGCGATACGTGTTGGGATGAAGCAAATACCGAATCTTTCGGATTTTTAACCCAATTAGAAAACACAATACAAAGTAGAGTAGAAGCCGGTAACACAGAAAAATCGTATGTAGCTTCATTATTTGCAAAAGGAATTAATAAAGTGGCTCAAAAAGTTGGTGAAGAGGCTGTAGAAGTTGTAATAGAAGCTAAGGACAATAACGACGATTTATTTTTAAATGAAAGCGCTGATTTATTATTTCACTATTTAATGTTATTACAAGCTAAAGGCTTTAAATTAGAAGATGTTATAAATGTGCTAAAACAAAGAGATAAAAAAAACGCTAGATAAGCATCTAGCGTTTTTTGCTTTATAATTCGTTTACAAGGGTTATTTTAAACTTCGGATAATTTTCTTTTAATTCCTTTTCTAACCCTATTATATGAGCAGCACCAACAATAACAATATTTCGTGTTTTATCTGAGGCTTTTACGCTATCACCGATGTTTTTTGCCATACGCATATTTCTTTCGTTCCAGTATTTTTCGCCTTGTTTACAACCATCGGTCATATTTTTTGTGTAAGTAAATGCAGCTAATTGATGGCTTGTTTGCAAAGATTTTTTCTTATTGGTGTGTTTTCCTAAACCTCTAAATATCGCAGGTAAAATTGCCGAGTTATAGTCCTTTTTATTTAGTTTTTTCATAATAGCGTTATTCCCATTATTTTTTCCCTCTTTATAACATTTAGACCAACCTTCATGATATTTATCGTTGGTTCGTTGATCATCCATAGCATTTAATAGTTTAATATTTTGATGTATGGCTAATTTATAAGTAAGATCACCATCTTCATAACGTGTTGGTTTTTTACTTCCTTTTAAGCCGTGCTTTAAAATATAACTGTAAAATCCAAAATTAGCGTCGTCTCTATGGTAAGCAAATGTTTTTTGTAAATATTGTAAATCTTGTTTCGTCATGGCTGAAAAGTCTTTTTCTAAAAGTGATAAAACTTTAGTACTATCTGGTGTAAAAACGTTTTTAATAGAATCTGACAAATGGTAGAATTGCTTATAACTTTTAGACCATCCATTTTTTAAATATGCCCAACTTAAACTGTCATTTCCTTTAGGACTCTCTACATATATTGCTGTCGGATTATATTTTTTGGCACGTCTTAGCATAGGTTTATAACTATGCTTTACAATTTTTGGAACCTTATGCATTGTGCCGACTAAGACAATTTCTTTTTGTACTTGTTGTTGTGCATTTAGGTTGAAAATAGATAGACAAACGATTAAAATTAGCATTACAATAGATTTCATCTTTATTAAATTTTTGATTAAACTTTGATACTGCTAAATTAAAATCTAATCTTGATAAAACCCTTTGTTTTATTGACTTTGGGGCGAAATGTTATGTTGTTGTGGTAGAATTAAACCGTTGTTTTATGCTACTTAAATATGTTTTTGAAATAGGAATTTCGATAGCATGATTTAAAATTAAAAAATGCTTTCCTTTTTCGGTTTTCCATTGCTGAAAATGATATGGGTTAACAAGATATGAACGATGTGTTCTAATCAATTCGTCAAAAGTTTCATCTATGACTGAAAGTTTATTTCTTATTAAGGTTTTTTTTAATTCATTTCCTGATAGATATAATACTTCAATATAATTATCTGAAGATTGTATGCTAATCAGGTCATTTAAATGCAATCTTATACCTTCAAAATTACCTTCTCCTTTAATTTCTATTTTTTGATCTTCAACTTGTTTTTCAAAATATTTACCAAAAGCAAATCTAGCGATTATGATTATAGGTATAATAGTACCAGCTGCAGGTAGTAAAATAGCTTTAAGCATGTAACCCAAAGTGTAAGGGTTTGGAATGCCATCCATAATTACATATAAGTAGTACAATCTAACAAACGTTAGAGTTATAATGGTATACGTAAGCAGAAAAACAATTTCTTTAGCAATAGTCCATTTTTTTATCTTATAAGGCAATAGTTTGTATTGTAAAGGCAAAAATAAAAGGTAAGAAATACCGCCAATTATGCCATATCCAGGCAAGTAGATTAGTTTTTCTGTATCGCCAAACTCGTCTACGTCCAAAGGTTCTGTAAAATAAAGAAAGACAAAAATCCAAATAGCAAGTAATAAACCTATAATAATATGGTGTTTTAATTTTGGATCAAAAGGGTAATTCATAATTAAAACTTATTCAATTTATAAATAATAATTCCTAAAACAGTTGTAATAACTAATAAAACAAATCCTTTTAAAGTATTGCCATAAATAAAACTTCCAATTGAAAATAATAACGCATATACACCAAAAACACCACAGAAAAAACTAATTGTTTTGTTGCCAAATCCTTTAAATTTTGATTCGTTACCAAAAATTAGAGCATTAAAAGTAGCTAAAGTTTTTGCATCTGTAGGTTGTGTTAGTAAAGTCACGATAATCCAACCAAAAGTCGTAATTACTACACCTAAAACTAATTGCCAATGTCCAGCAATTGTTACCATTGGTGTATCTAATTTTCCGTTTATAAAGAAGAAAACAGCAATTAAAAACGAGATTACCATAGCTGCAATTTCACTGTACGGATTAATTCTGCTCCAAAACCAACGCAAAATAAAAAGTAATCCTGTTCCAGCACCAATTTGAAGTAATAAATTAAATACATCTGCTGCCGATTGTAAATAAAATGAAAATAATGCAGCACATAACATCAATAATACTGTAGAGATACGTCCAACTAAAACCTGCTCTTTATCCGTAGCTTCTGGTTTTAGAAATCGTTTGTAAAAATCGTTTACTATGTAAGAACTTCCCCAATTTAATTGTGTCGAAATAGTACTCATAAACGCTGCAATAAGTGATGTTAAAACAATACCAATTAATCCTGCAGGTAAATACGTCATCATTGCTGCGTAAGCTACATCGTGACCTTGCATTTGCTTTGTAAGGTTGGGAAAGGTTTCTGAGATGGCATTTAAATTAGGAAAAACAACAATTGAAGCCAAACCAACCACAACCCAAGGCCAAGGACGAATTGCATAATGTGCTACATTAAAAAATAGAGTTGCCCAAGTCGCGTGTTTTTCGTTTTTAGCAGCTAGCATTCGTTGCGCAATATATCCGCCGCCACCAGGTTCTGCACCAGGATACCACGTGCTCCACCATTGTACTGCTAACGGAATAATTAGCAAAGTAATTAATGCTTCTGTATTACTAAAATCAGGAAAGAATGCTAATTTATCTACTACATTTTCACTTGTTAAAAGATTATCAATTCCACCAATTTCAGGGATGTTAACTATGTATATTGTAGCCCAAATACTTCCAACCATTGCAATAATAAATTGAATAAAATCGGTAATTAATACACCTTTTAATCCTCCTAAAGTAGAGTAAACAACTACAATAATAGAGGCGTAAAGCAACATTTCTTCTTGTGATATTCCTAATAAAATATTTGCAATTTTCGCACCAGCCAAACATACGCCAGCCATAGTAATAATATTAAAAATTACACCAAGATAGATAGCTCTAAATCCGCGTAAAAAACTAGCCGTTTTTCCGCTATAGCGTAACTCGTAAAACTCTAGATCTGTTGTTATTCCGCTTTTGCGCCATAATCTAGCGTAAAAAAATACGGTTAACATACCGGTTAGTAGCATTGCCCACCAAACCCAGTTTCCAGAAACACCGTTGGTCCTAACCAATTCGGTTACTAATCCAGGTGTATCTGCAGCAAATGTTGTTGCAACCATGCTTACACCAAGTAACCACCAAGGCATGTTTCGGCTTGATAAGAAAAATGATTTTGTGTCTTTCCCGGCTTGTTTAGAAACAAAAATTCCTATTCCTGCAAATAGAATTAAAAAAAAGACAATTATTACCCAATCTAAAGTAGATAAAACCATAATTATAAATGTTGATAAACAAATCTAAGATTTATTAATAAATAAAAAAGCATTAGAAATTTCTAATGCTTTTTTATGGGAGTTAAAACTTATTACTTAAGCCAACCTTTTGCAATTCCTTTATTTGAAAATACTATTAATAGAATAGCTATTATAGGTATTGAAATTGACATACTTGTATCAAATCCAGACATTTTATCTGAAATTGGTGATATGAAAAACGTGTAAATAGATTGAACGATTACAGCAATAAAAGAAACTATAAAAAAGATATTAGCTAGTTTTTTTCTCAATAATAATAGGATGCATGCTCCAAATCCAGCAAAAACAGCAATTGCGAATGCAGCAGTATACCAAGCAGGAAAATCTATACTATAAATTTCTTGTTGTTCTGGTGGCATTGCAGCGATAGCTTCTTCGGTTAAAAATGCTTGTCCAATATAAGCTAATACGCCCATTGCATTCCATAATAAAGCAATAATGCTTATTATCCAGAACCAAATTGGAGGTTTTTGTGTGGTTGTTGTCATAATTTTAAAATTTAGTTAGTTTTTTAATGATATACAATTTATAAAATTTTTGCCAATTGAAATGTAATAACTTATTTTCGGCAATAATTATGAAAAAGAAATTTTTTTACGTTATCACCATTCAATACTTAGGCTATCGTTTTCACGGTTGGCAAAAACAACCCAATGTAAAGACGTTACATTTAATGGTAGATCGTACTTTAAATTTCATTTTAAATAAAAAACCATTTAAAACCTTAGTTTCTGGTCGTACTGATGCTATGGTTAGTGCAGAAAACGCTGCTTTTGAGTTATTTTTAGAAGAACCTATTGAAGATTTTGAAGCGTTTTTAGAGCTATTTAATTACAATTTACCTCAAGACATTCGTGCTAAATCTATCAAAGAAGTAGATAGTAAATTTAATATTATTCAATCTTCAAAAACTAAAGAATACATATACATTTTTGCATTTGGTGGTAAATTTCATCCGTTTTGTGCACCAATAATGACTACTATTTTAGATCCTTTAGATATTGAAGTGATGAAAGAAGGCGCAAAACTTTTTGAAGGTAGACATTATCTAAAAAGCTATTGTTTTAGACCTACAGATCATGGTGTTTACGAAAGAGAAATTGATACTTGCGAAATCGTAGAAAACACACTTTACTCTGCAAATTTCTTTCCAGAAAAGACATATATGCTTCGTGTTAGAGGTAAAGGTTTTATGCGTAATCAAATACGATTAATGATGGGAGCATTAATCAATTTAGGTAGAGGAGAACTTACTTTAAACGACATTAAATCTAGCTTAACACCCGAAAACACTGTAGCTATAGATTATGTAGCTCCTGCATCTGGACTTATTCTTCATAAGTTAGAGTTTGATTAAACTGTTAATCGTTTTAACAACTCATTTTTTTCTTAACACAATTTTATGTTAAAAGACTTAGCTATTAGTTAAAGCTAGTTAAATGGCTAGTAATCAATATTGTTTAATTGTAATTTAGAACTGTTAAACAAAATAAACAACCCAAAATATAATATTGATTATGAGTTATTTGAATATGCAAGATGAAAAATTATTACCAGTAGTAATGGATTTAAATACATTATTATCTGACTACCATATGTACTACCAAAAACTAAGAAGTTTTCACTGGAATATATTAGGAAAAAACTTTTTTGACCTACATGAACAGTTTGAAGACATGTACAATGATGCACAAATTAAAATTGATGAAATAGCTGAGCGAATTTTAACACTTAGACATCATCCTGTTAGTAAATTTAGTGATTACATTAAAATAGCTACTGTACAGGAGGAAAGCGCTATGATTTCTGACCAAAAAATGATAGAAACTCTTTTAAACGACCACAAAATTATTTTAGCGCAAATGTCTAGTGTTATAGATTCTGCTGAAAATGCAGGAGATGAAGGTACAATTGATTTAGTTGGTGCTTATATAAGAGAATTAGAAAAAACTAGCTGGATGTTAAATGCTTGGACAAAAAAGTCTACAGAGCAATTAAAGGAAGAAGCAGTAGCTAGCTAATATTTTAGCAATTTAGATACAGTACTAACCTTAAAAATTTAACATTATGAAAGATCAATTATCCGAAGCATATAATTTATTGATAGATAAATTAGAAGGCTGGTTTAATATAATAGTAACCAATATACCAAACTTAATTTTAGCAATCTTAGTATTATTTGCCGCATATTTTGTTTCAAAATATGTAAACAAATATGTAAGCAAGCTAATGGCTAGAAGAGTAGAACAAAACTCTATAACTAATATGGTAGGACGCATTTCTGCAGTAGTTGTAGTATTAGCTGGATTATTTTTAGCCTTAGGTATATTAAATCTTAGTAAAACATTAACCTCATTATTAGCTGGTGCTGGTGTTGCTGGATTAGCAATTGGATTAGCTTTACAAGGTACATTATCTAACACCTTTGCAGGTATTGTATTGTCTTTTAGAAAGAAAATACAAATAGGGCATTGGGTAGAGACCAATGGATTTTCTGGAGAAGTTATGGATATTAACCTTAAAGATTTCACCTTAAAAGAAGCAGATAACAACATTGTAGTTATTCCTAATAAGAAGATTTTAGAAAATCCACTAAAAAACTACACACTAACTACAAAAATGAGAGTGTTTTTAGAGTGCGGCGTTGGATATGAGTCGGATTTAGAACAAGTAGAGCAATTAACTAAAGAAACAATCTGTAACACATTTGATCAGATAGAAAAACCAGAAGATGTAGAGTTTTATTTTACAGAATACGGATCAAGTTCAATCAACTATTTATGCAGATTCTGGATTGATGCCGAAAATGCTCTAGAAAAATTAAGAGCAAAAAGTACAGCAATTATAGAAATTAAAAAAGCATACGATAAAGCGGACATTAACATTCCGTTCCCTATCAGAACACTTCAATTTGATAATAAATTATCATTTGAATCACAAAATTTAGAGAAACAATTCTCTAACAACTAAAAGCAAAGTGCTGTTAGTTTAATATTAACCATTTAAAACCAAAAAATTATGTTACGTTGGACAATCACATTTATCATTATCGCAATTATAGCCGGAATCTTAGGATTTGGAGGCGTTGCAGGAGCAGCTGCAGGAATTGCTAAAATCTTATTCTTTGTCTTTTTAGTGTTATTTGTAGTATCACTATTAAGAGGAGCAACTAGATAAATACTAGTCAACTAATCAGTTACTTAAAATAATTTAGAAGCAAAAATAAGCTAGCTGATTAGTTCTATTTATTAACCAATAAAAACCAAAAAACGATGAAAAAATTAATATACACCTTCTTAATCTTGTTCTCACTAACCACAGTGTTTACAAGTTGTAGAGAAGAAAAGAAAACACCAGAAGAAAAAATTGAAGAAACTATGGACGAAATGCAAGACGACATTGATGAAGCTTCAGACGATGTTAAAGACGCAATGGAAGACGTAGAAGATGAAATTGAAGAAGTTAAAGAAGAAAGCAAAGCAGAAGTCGAAGAAATGACTGATGAACAATAAATATTAACCACTAAAAACCAAATATTATGAAATTTACTTTAAAAAAATCTATTTATGCATTTATTTTAATGTTCTCATTAGCAGCAGCATTTACATCTTGTAGAGAAGAAAAATCTACAGGAGAAAAAGTAGAAGATACTGTAGAAGATGTTGCAGATGATGTAGAAGATGCAGTAGATTAATAACTACATAAATTGCTATGAAACAAAAAAACCTCAGTTTAAACTGAGGTTTTTTTGTAATTTTAATAAAAATTAAATCTTAATGAAATCGACTATATCTAAACACGTATTCACATTTTTAAAACAACTAGAAAAAAATAATAATAGAGATTGGTTTAATGAAAGAAAACCAGAATTTAAAACTATAGAAAAGGAAGTAAAAGCGTTTAATGAGGAATTATTTACTCTAATTAATAAACATGACCAAATAGATAAGTTAAAGCAGTTTAGAATATATAGAGACGTAAGATTTTCTAAAAACAAACAACCTTATAAAACTCATTTTGGTTGTTCCTTTAATCGTGTAAAACCTAAACTTAGAGGTGGATATTATATACATATTCAGCCAAATGACGAAAGTTTTATTGCTACAGGGTTTTGGGATCCAAATAAAGAAGATTTACTACGCATTAGAAAAGAGTTTGAAACAGACGATCAAGAGATGCGCGATATATTAAACGATAAAAGCTTTTCTACTATTTGGGGAGATTTTAAAGGAGACAGCCTTAAAACAGCACCAAAAGGTTTTGATAAAGAACATCCAGCAATAGATTTAATACGTCGTAAACAGTATATTTTTACTAAACCGTTTACAGACAATCAAGTTTTATCAGATAACTTTATAAATGAAGTAGATACAGCATTTAAAGCCATTCGTCCATTTTTTGATTATATGAGCGATGTCTTAAATACAGATCTTAACGGTGTTTCTATACTTAACGATTAGTCTACTTCGGTAACGATATATTTAGTGCCATTAAATTCAAAACGATCACCAACTGTTTTTTGCTTTAATAATTGACCTATTGGAGATTGTAAAGAAATAACATAAAACGTATCACCATCTAATTCTATTTTACCTAAACTAATAGCAATAAAAAATTGCAAACTATCCGTTTTTACTAAGCTTCCTAAAGCCACGTTAGGCGATAGTAAATTGGTTTTAACAAGCTTAAGGTATTCTTGTGTTTTTCTAGCTTCGTTTAAATAACCTATGTTTTTTTCAAGGTCATTCATTAATTTACCGTTACCAGAATCGTCGTCTTCGTTATTTGGTTTATCGTTATTTTCTAAAGATTCTTTTAAAAGTTCAATCTCGTTTTTGTAATCCTTTATGCGATTATCTACATGTGTATTACAAATCTGTAAAAGTTGTTGTTTTGTTGTCATTTTATCTTAAACCGCAGATAAATATTTAGGCTTTTCAAATAATTGAATATTGCTTTGTAAACGTTGTTTTACAATATTCATCATACGTTTATTTAGCGCTGATGAGTTTTTTATATACGTCAAATATTCATCTACTGTAAATTGACCAATCACCATACCTTTAAGGCTGTTTCTAAACTTAATGTCTTTATGTATAGCATTTTCAATATAATTTAAACGCTTTTCTAATGTCAATTGGTAAAATACATTTTTATGTTTTGCAATGTAATTTCTAAAAACCTCAATAAATAAATCATTTTGCAATTTAATTACTGGTCTTAACGTTTCATTTTGAAAGCGTTCTTCACTACTCATTGTTTCATTAATAATAATACTTTCAATAATTGGTCTTGCAGCTAACAGTTGTTGATCTCGCGTAGTCATGATAGTAATTTTTACTAAAATTATCGATAAATAATAGCAATACAGACATAGTAAAAAATTGTTTTTAACGGTCTTATTAACAATCTATAAATTGTAATTTTGAAATAAATATGGATTAAATGAAATTTGGAAGCGTTACTAACCCAGAAGATATAGATTTTACTTTACCAGAAGACCATAAAGACACAAAACGTGTGCTTAATTTGGTAAAAGATGATAATGAACCAGAAATATATGTTGGTTGCGCAAAATGGAATAGAGCAGACCTAAAAGGCTTCTATCCAAGAGGCACAAAAGACGAATTGGAGTATTATTCTTCACAATTTAATAGTATAGAGCTTAATGCAACTTTTTACCGAATTTTTCCGCCAGAACAATTTGAAAAATGGAGAGAAAAAACACCATCAAATTTTAAGTTTTTTCCTAAGCTAAATCAAGAAATTAGTCATTGGAAACGTCTTAACGAAGTTAAAGAAGTCGTAGATAACTATCTATATTCTGCTATTAATTTAGAAGAAAAATTAGGTACTATTTTTTTGCAAATGCATAATAATTTTGCACCAAAAGATTTTAATCGTGTTGTTAATTTTATTGAAGATTGGCCAAAAGAAGTACCATTAGCAGTAGAGTTTAGACATACCGATTGGTATAACGATCCAACCGTTTCAGAAGAGTTATTTCAACTTTTAGAAACTAATAACATATCAAATGTTATTGTTGATACAGCAGGAAGACGTGATTTGATGCATATGCGATTAACCAATCCAACTGCTTTTGTGCGTTACGTTGGCGCAAATCATCCTACAGATTATACACGACTTGACGATTGGATAAAACGATTAAAAACTTGGAAAACACAAGGAATTAAAGAGATAGATTTTTTTATACATCAAAACATAGAAAAAGAATCACCTTTACTTTCAGCATATTTTATAAAACAATTAAATGCAGAATTAGGCGCTCAATTAAAAGTCCCTAACGAAGCTCAACAACAAAATTTATTTTAGCCTATGAGATTTCATACAAGAAAATGGGTAAAACCAGAAGACTTAAATCCAAACGGTACTTTGTTTGGTGGTAAATTACTAGCTTGGATTGATGAAGAAGCAGCACTTTACAGCATAGTACAATTAGAAAACAATAAAGTGGTTACTAAATACATGAGTGAAATTAACTTTATGAGTAAAGCAACCGAAGGTGATATTGTAGAGATTGGTATTGATGTTAAAAAGTTTGGTGGCACATCGTTAACCCTTAAATGTGAAGTGCGTAATATGCGTACACGCGAAACTATTATTACTGTAGAAGATATTATCATGGTAAATTTAGGTGAAGATGGAAAACCTAAACCACACGGAAAAACACAAATAGAATACGTTAAAGACCGATTAAAAAAGTAGGAGAGAAGCCTACTTTTTTTTAGCTAAAAACTTTTTGTCTACGTAAAAAGTTCCAAAAGGAATTAAAGAAGCAACAAGTACAACTAAAAACGTACGGTTATTCCATTTTTGTTCTGGTTTTAACAACACAGCCAAAGCAATATAAGCTACAAATAATAACCCATGTGGCATACCTAAAAGCTTAACATATGTAGGGTCGTTTGCAAAATACTTTACAGGTGTTGCAATAAAAAGTAATAATATATAAGATACACCTTCTAATAAGGCGATAATTCTGAAAATACTAAGTAAACTCATTCAAAAAATTTTAAACAAAAATAAACCCTGAAACTTAATTAACCGAAAAAATATTAAATAAATTAACCGTATATTTGTATACTCATTTATAGCAAGTAATCCTTTCTAATTCTTTACTTCACTAACTATTCAGAATTTTTAAGCGTATCGCATTAATTACTTTCTTTTAAATGAAATAATTAAAAACTTAAAATACGCTAATGGCAAAATCACAACAAACATTTAACAAAAGTGAAAAAGAAAAAAAACGTTTAAAAAAGCGAGAAGATAAACGTAAAAAAATGGAAGCTCGCAAAGCCGAAAAAGAAGCCAATGGTGGTTCTAATGGTATACAATTTGCATATGTAGATCATAACGGAAATTTGGTAGATACACCACCAGATCCAGATATGAAAAAGAAAATAGATTCTGAAGAAATTGTACTTGGTGTACCAAAAAAGGAAGAAGGAGAACAAGAAGATCCTATAAGACAAGGTAAAGTCTCTTTTTTTGATACATCTAAAGGCTTTGGATTTATTATCGATTCTGAAAATAATGAAAAATATTTTTGTCACGTAAGCGGACTTAAAAGTCAAATAGCTGAAAATGACAAAGTATCTTTTGAGCTAGAAAAAGGTATGAAAGGTATGAATGCTGTTAACGTTACTAAAATATAACACTACATAAAATATTAATAAAAACCTCTTTAAATTTAAAGAGGTTTTTTATTTGAAAAAATCTAACAACCCATTAACCCAAAAGAAATAACTAACTCTTGGTCAACAGTGTTACCGTTTTCATCTTTTGCTGGTGTCCAAGTACCAGGTAAATCTTTCATCAATTTAATAATTTGCTTATCTACTTTTGGGTAGTTAGAACTATGATCCAAATGTATATTTTCAATTTCACCTGTTTTGGTTACAGTAAAGTATAGTTTACCTGCTTTTAGCTGTTTAGGATCAACATCTTGTCTAACTGTTTCGGTTTGGTCTTTAAAATAGGCTTTTAATGCTTTAAAACCTTCAGAATATTTTGCTTGCACATCTGGTACAATGGTATGATGTGGTGTAGAGTAGTTATAACCGCCAGAATAGTTATCTATAAATTCTGTTCTAAAAACAATATTGTCGCCATAATCTAACGTTTGTAAGTAATTAAGTTGCTCTGTAGTAAAATTTGTAGTTGTTCCGGCTAAATTTAAATCTTGTTGTCTATCGTTAACCACTTTTAGTAATCGTACAGCTTGTAAAGTTTTCATACTGTTTAGTGTTTCTATGTCGTAAACATCTTTTAGTTTTTTTGCATTAATGACTACTGATTTTTTAATGGGCATAAAACGTGTGCCAATTTCATAGATAAAATCTTCAAAGACTTCATTTTTAATAATTGGATCATGTTCCTTAGGTCCATAAATTACGTCTTCAGTTTCAGTAATGGTTATTTGCGTTGGTGCAACGTCTTTAATGTCTTTTTTAAAAACGGTAAACGCTGTTAATACAAACGCAAAAATTACTATACCAAGGATTAAAATTTGTTTTTTCATAACTTTAAATTTAATGATTAATGAGATTTAAAAAATTTGATATTATAAAACTATAGCGATAAGCCGTTAAAAGTGTCAAAAAAGTGTAAAAGAAGTGTCAACTGTTGTAAAATCTCATAAAAATGTATGTTATTTACAATACTTATGAAGTTAACTCGCCTATTTTTAAAACCTATAATCGTACTAATTTTGGTTAGTATGGTATTACAATCTTGCACAAAAACACAAGAACCAGCAACAAACCAAGTAGTAAAAATAGCTTTAAGAGATGTTGGTCACCAACTATTATTAAGTAATCAAGACAGCACAACGGTAGTACCGCCGATACAAGATTTGGGCGATAACCATTACCAATTACAATTTAATACACGGTTAAGCATACATCCTGATAGTTTAGTACAGCAAGTAAAAACAAGTTTTAAAAAAGCTAATTTACCTAATAATTATATTACCGAAGTACAGCGTTGTAGCGATAACCAAGTAGCGTATAGCTACCAAATGAAACAAGATATAGAACAAGGTATTGTACCTTGTGGCGGCAGAGCTTTAAAACAAGATTGCTACACTATAACCGTAGCGTTTTACACCATAAAAACCACAACTTCTTTTGCTTATTATACTATACCGTTAGCCTTATTAATTATAGGATTATTATGGTTTATAAAGTTGAGATCTAAACCCAAAGCAATAAGACAACCTATAAGTACAAATGCTAAAACTATTGGTAGTTATACCTTTTATCCAGAACAAAACAAGCTAATTAAACAGGCTAAAGTAATTACTTTATCTAAAAAAGAATGCGAGCTTCTTAGCATTTTTATAGCACAACCAAACCAAGTTATTAAACGCGAAACTTTATCTAAACGTGTTTGGGAAGACCATGGAGTAGTAGTTGGTAGAAGTTTGGATACTTACATCTCTAAACTGCGTAAAAAACTACAAGAAGACCAAAGTATTAAACTAACCAACGTACATGGTGTTGGTTATAAGTTGGAAGTGGAGTAGTGGTCTACCGTTGAAAATCTAAAGTATTTCTTAATTATTCGTCAAACCAATATAAGAGCCATACCTTTGTAACTATTTACAAATTATAAACAAAAATTATGAGTAAAGTAAAAGCAAACGATACTGTAAAAGTACATTACACAGGTAAATTAACCAATGGGCAAGTGTTTGATACATCTGCAGAAAGAGAACCGTTACAAGCACAATTAGGACAAGGACAATTAATACCTGGTTTTGAAAACGCTTTAATTGATATGGCAGTTAACGAAAAGAAAACTGTAACAATAGCCAAAGCAGATGCTTACGGAGATGTGCGTACAGAATTGTTTCAAAAAGTAGCAAAAGAAGAATTACCAAAAGAAATTACTCCAGAAGTTGGCATGGGCTTAGTTGCATCTGCACCAGATGGATCACAACAACAATTACGTGTAGCAGAAGTTAATGAAGATCATATTGTTATAGATGCTAATCATCCGTTAGCTGGTCAAGATTTAATCTTTGATTTAGAAGTAGTTGGAATAAACTAATATATTTTTAGTCATTTCGAACGCAGTGAGAAATCACATAATAAAAGAATCTATCAAGAATTAGATTTATAATGAATAACGCTTTAGAACATTCTAAAGCGTTTTTTTATGATAAAATTTCTCTAAAAAAATAAATTCTGTATCTAGTGCGAAATGACAAATAATAATTATGTAAAATAGAATTAATATAAAAAATGATTTGTTATAATTAATCCTTTAAATTACTATTTTTCTAATCGCTGAGAATCGCGTATTTAAAAATATACGATCATTTATACAGAATATTAAAATTATGAGAATTATGAAATATGACCATTTTTATGGTTTTTAAAGTCATTTCGAACAACGTGAGAAATCACATTATTTTGAAATAAAATTTTATGATAGTTTCACTGATTACTTGATTTATTATATTTTGAGATATAGATTCCGCATCAAGTGCGGAATGACAATTATATTTATTATGGATTGATAATAATTAGCTTTACATAATCATTTACGATATAAGTCTAAAGACATTTTATCGATGACTATGTAAAATAGCACTTCGTGCTATTATGCTAACTATTATAATTGTATTATAATTTATATTATGTAAAATAGAGGTTTATTGATTGTACTCTATAATTATAATATATAAGAATTAAAAAACGCCTAGATTACCTCTAAGCGTTTTTAAACTAATTAATCTAAACTATTAATCGTATATACTCTAAGGGATTCACTTTTAATAATCTGTATAACCTTCTTTTCCTGGTGTGTAAAACGTATCAGGATTTGGGTCTTGTAATTCTTTATGATTTTTAAATCTTTCAACTAAATCTGGATTTGATATAAATGGTCTACCAACGTAAACTAAATCCATACCTTCATCTAAAACTTTTTGAGCATCTGCTTCACTAACAACGCCACCACCTGAAATTACAGTTCCAACAAAGCTTCCTTTTATAGTTGCTTTAATATCTGTTTTAAATTCTGGTGCGCCCATTGCTGTATGATCTACAATATGTATGTAAGCTATATCTAGTTTTTTAAGCTCTAAAGCCAAATAGTTGTATAGCTCTACTAAATCGTCATAATCATACTGTACGTCTCCGTTAGCACCGTATGGTGAAACACGTATTCCAACTTTATCACTTCCAATAGCAGCAACTACTTTTTCTGTTGTCTCTAGCACAAAACGAGCTCTGTTTTCAAAATTTCCACCGTAATTATCATCTCTAACGTTTGATTTTGGATTTAAAAACTGCTCTAATAAATAGCCGTTTGCAGCGTGTAATTCGATACCATCAATTCCTGCATCTATTAATTTTTTAGCGCTATTAACAAATTCGTTTTGGGTGCTTTCTATATCTTTTAATGTCATTGCTCTTGGTGTAGTATGTGGCAACATCCCTTTTGTATCGGTATACATTTCACCATCAGCTTTTATTGCACTTGCAGATAAAACTTCTCCACCATCAGGAATATTTTCATCTACAGCCATTCTTCCGCAATGCATAAGTTGTACAAAAATTTTACCATCATTTTTATGTACTCCTTTTGCTATTTGTTTCCAGCCTTCAATTTGTGCTGGGCTAAAAGCGCCTGGAATACGCGCATAACCAAGCCCGTTGACTGAAGGAGAAGTTCCTTCACTTATAATTAATCCTGCTCCTGCTCTTTGACTGTAATATTCTGTCATTAAATCATTTGGAATATTATCTATTGCTCTGCAACGCGTCATCGGAGCCATTACTATTCTATTTTTAAGCGTTGTGTTTTTTAAATTGTAATCGTTATATAAAGTCATGTTTTAAATTTTTATTAAAAATAAATACCATGGAAAATATTTCCAAGTGATTTAACTTAATTTTATAAGTGTATTACATATGTATATATTGAAAGGTTGAGTGTTTAAATTAGTTTAATGACATATACATTAATTAATGATTTGTCCATTTTCTCTAAATTCTACATCTTTATTTTTACCTTTTTGTTTAAATTCTACATCATAAAATATGCCTTTTGTTGCACTTTGCACATATTCTACTTCTGTTATATCTTCATCTTTAAACTTGTTGTTAATTACTTGTTTGATTGCTTTCGGCAGATCTTCTTTATTAATGCTTAATTCTGTTTCAATCCAATTTCCTTTAGGCGAAAAATCTGCACGGTATTTTTTTCCATCTTTTTTGAAATGTGCCTCAAAATTTCCATGTGAATCTTTTTCCCAATTCGGATTTTTTTCACTTGGATACTTATTTTTAAAAGCTGTCTTTACGGTTTTAGGCACTTGCCCATTTACTGTGTTATTACAACTTATAAATAAAATGACTAGTAAAAGCAAACTTGATGTTTTAAGTAACTTCATAATTTTTATTTTTTATTAATGGTTTCTAATGGCTGAATATCATCTTTAATCTGCTTATAAACATCTAATTGAATTGATGTTAAAATATCTGCCATTTCTGCAGTTTCTTCACGCTGCATATTGTATAATTTGGCTAATTTGGCTTTTCCTGTGAAGTTATTTTCTATTTTATTTCTTGTTATTAAAAACTCCTCTACTTTCTTTTCAAACAGCATAAATTGTTTGGTGGTCATTTCTAATTGTTTGTCGTATGCTTTAGCAATTTCTGTAGCTCTTTTATCTAATTTTTCAGAATGTTTTTGAGTGAAAGTATCTTGTGCAAAAATTGATGTGGTAATTAAAAATGCTAAAATGGTAAGTATCTTTTTCATAACTGTAATTTTTTGGTTTACAATAATATACTTTGATTTAAAGGCATTGTCAAATCATTTAAGCAAACTTTAATATTTAACTATAAAGGTTTAACAGTTATTAATATTTAGAAATAAAAAAAAGGCGCAA